>DMJC01000244.1 GCA_003451915.1 Clostridiales bacterium | reverse complement strand
ACAAAATCTCCGCTTTGCTAGGAATGCCCGGTTTTTAATGCTATACCTAGAGCATTAGCAATTTGATCAGTGCGATCACGCCTCAGGCAATAATCTCGCGAAGCGACACCTTTCACTTTTCACCTTTCACCTTTCACCACTTTTCACCTTTCACCTTTTCACCTTTCACCATTTGTCTTTTGGGCAGATTTCGTGTAAAATCAAATAAATGTTAATGGCTGGCTGAGCCGGCAAATTTTGGAGGTTAACACAATGAAGATCACGAGTGAAATGATTATTTCGGAAGTCCTGAATATGGATAGAGGTACAGTACCGATCTTTTTCAAAAATGGACTGCATTGCCTGGGCTGTGCGATGTCATCAGGCGAAACCATTGAGGAAGCATGCGTTGTTCACGGCATCGACTGTGACCAGCTGCTCTGGGAACTCAATAAATTCTTTGAGACCAAGGAAGCTGCTAAAGCCTGATTGCAAATCGGCAAGGTAAACATTGAAGAGCTGTCGCGAATTTTGAAGTGACAGCTCTTTTTTCGTTGTCTGACCTTACAAGAGTCACCATCATGTTATAATTAGTATAAGTGCATATGATAACAATGGCGATGCGACAGGAGGTAAGCGACATGAATCAGACTGATAATTACCGCATTCCGATCGAAAAACTCCGCAAAGTCTGCGACTGCCAGGACGAATTGTCCTTTTGCCGGACCACCCTTGACGTTCCGCCGCTCGACGGTGTGATCGGTCAGGAACGTGCTGTTCAGTCGATGAAATTTGGCCTGAATATGGAGGCCCCCGGCTACAACATCTTTGTCGTCGGACCCTCGGGTACCGGCAAGAGTACCTATACGCAGGCTGTGGTCTGCCAGATTGCCGCAGCCAGGGCGGTTCCTGAAGACTGGTGCTATTTTTTCAATTTTACAGAACCGGATAACCCACTGGCTGTTTCCCTGCCAGCCGGCGACGGCCGCATCTTCCAGAGTGACATTGCCGAGCTGCTGACCGATCTGCAGGCAGTCATTCCAAAAGCTTTTGAGAGTGGTGATTATGATCAGCAGAAAGATGCCATTGTCCAGACGATGCAGCAACAGATTCAGGAGACCTTTCAAGCAGTTGAAAAAGATGCCCGCAGCAATGGCTTTCTGATCAAGCAGATGCCGGGACGCTTTGTGCTGGTGCCGATCAAGGATGACAAACCTTTATCACCAGAAGAGTACGAGCAGCTGCCTGAAGCCGAACGACACCGTTTTGAAGAGCAGGGTCGCATACTGGATAAAAAACTGGATGAGACCATGCACACGGGGCAGCAACTGGACAAGAAAGCCAAGGAGCAGATCAGCGAGCTCGAAAAAAAGGTTGTCCGCACCGAAGCGCAGCCCTTGGTCAACCGTTTGAAGGCAAAATACGATCAGAATGAAAAAATACGGAATTATCTGGATGCGTTACTCAAAGACGTCGAAAATAATCATGAACGATTTAAAGAGAGCGGCCAACAGACCCAGCAGCAGAACCCCTTCATGCCGGCGCAGGATGATGGAGAGTGGTTCAACCGCTACAAAGTCAATCTATTCGTCAACAACGAAAAAACACAAGGCGCTCCGGTGATCATTGAATCCTTCCTCTACTATTACAGTCTTTTTGGCAAAGTCGAATACAAAAACCAGATGATGGCTGTAACAACGAATTTCACCATGGCCAAGGCTGGCGCCATCCATCGCGCCAATGGTGGTTATCTGATCCTGCAGGCCAAAGATGTCCTCACCGAGCCTTTTGTCTGGGACACGCTCAAGCGGGCCATCAAATACCGGCAGGCCGTGGTCGAGAACATCGGCGAGCAATACCGCTACGTGCCGACGGTCACCATGCGCATGGAACCGATCCCCCTGAATGTCAAGGTGATCCTGATCGGTACACCGCTCATGTACCAGATCCTTTTCCAGGATGAAGATTTCCAGAAATTATTCAAGGTCAAGGTCGATTTTGATGTTGAAATGCAGCGCAACGATGACAATCTCTGCAACTATGCGGCTTTCGTCGGTTCAATGTGCCAGAACGAAAATCTGCTGCCATTCAGCCAGGATGGCCTGGCACGGGTGATCGAATATGGCTCGCGCCTGGCCGGCAGCCAGAAAAAGCTGTCGACCCGTTTCAACCAGGTCGGCGAAATCGTCTATGAAGCCAGCGCGCTGGCCAAAGCCGCCCATGCCGACACGGTCGACACGCCTCATGTCGAGCAGGCCATCCGAGATCACAAGTTCCGTTCTAATCGCATTGAGGAAAAAATCCAGGAGATGATCCTGGACGGCAAGCTCATGATCGATACATCCGGATCGGTTGTAGGCCAGATCAACGGGCTTTCGGTAATCAGCCTGGGCGGTTACATGTTCGGCCAACCCTCGCGCATTACCGCCGTGACCTATATGGGGCGCGGCGGCATTGTCAACATCGAGCGTGAAACCGATATGAGCGGCAATGTCCACTCAAAAGGCGTCCTGACCATGGCCGGCTACCTGCGGGCCAAATTCGGCCAAGACTACCCGCTCAGTCTCGGAGCCCAGATTACCTTCGAACAGAATTATGAAGGCGTCGATGGCGACAGTGCCTCCTGCGCAGAGCTTTATGCAATATTGTCCAGTCTGTCGGAAATTCCCATTCGCCAGAATCTGGCCGTCACCGGATCGGTCAACCAGCTCGGCCGGGTTCAGCCGATCGGTGGCGCCACGGAAAAAATTGAAGGATTCTTCGATATCTGTGTCGCCAAAGGTCTGACCGGTGATCAGGGTGTTATGATTCCCGTACAGAACATCGACAACCTGATGCTGAAAAACGAGGTTATTGATGCCGTGCGCGACGGCCGTTTTCACATTTTTGCCGTCAAGACTATCGAAGAAGGCATCGAGCTGTTGACCGGCGTGCCGGCCGGCGTCAAAGGTGAAGATGGTCAATTCCCTGCTGATTCGGTTTTCGGCAAGGTCGACTGTAAACTGCGGCTTTTTAACGAGCGGATGAAAGGCATGCAAGAAAGTAACAAGGAACAAGGAACGAGTAACAAG
>DMJC01000029.1 GCA_003451915.1 Clostridiales bacterium | reverse complement strand
TCATTTCACCGCCGATGATAATGTCGGTATCAAAAATCAGATAGAGGTTGCTGACTGCTATGGCCAGCATGTGTAAATATTCGTCCCAGAGCTCGCGGTACTGATCATTGCCGGCGTCCAGCCCGGCGAAGAACTCGTCGAGACTGGCACCCGAATGTTCCTGTAACGCGCGCGAAGAGCAGTAAGCGCCCAGACAGCCATGCTGTCCGCAATTGCAGAGACGTCCGCCATCTTGAACGATCATATGGCCGAATTCTGCATTTTTGCTGGTGCCGCGCAACAATTTATGATCAGCAATGATGGCGCCACCGACTCCGTTGCTCAGCATCAGGTAAACAACGTCATCTTCTTCGCCGGCGCCCCAAACTTGGGCCAGACTGGCCATTTTGGCATCATTATGAACTTCAACAGGACTGCCGAATATTTTGCTCATGACATTCTGATCGATACTCGACAGGCTGACCGGCTGAAATGATGCTGATACCGGCTGGCCTGATCTGATCGGCGCCTGGACTGAAAAACCGATACCGAGCAGTTTGGTTTCGTCAACCTGGTTGTCTGCTAAAAAACTATCAATCAATTTTCGGACAGAACGCCAATATTCTGTTGTCCCGTCATAGGACAAGAAATGTTTCTGACTGCTGACAATTGTCGGTCCTAAATTAACCAGAACAATCCGGACATGATGTGTCGAGATATCGACCCCGACCGAGAGGCGGGCATCAAAGACCAATGTGATGTGTGAAGGCGGCCGTCCTCCGGTTGATTCGAGCTTTTCACCCTTGGCAACCAGGCCTTTGGCGGCCAGACTTTTGTTAATCACGGAAACAGTCGGCAAACTCAGCCCGAGGCGACTGGCCAGCTCTTGCTTGGTCATCGGCCCATAGCGGAACAAAGTGTTAACGATATTTTTCTGGTTGTTGATCCTGACTTCTTTGTTTGTAGCTGCCTTGTTCATGCTTGATCTCCGCAAATGACGCAAAGCCAGGCCATCAAGTGGACCTGACTTTGCATCAGTCTATTCAGTCTAGCGGTTGTCGGTTTTTAAATCAAGCCAGTCGATCTCTTTCGGGCTGAGCGTGAGGTCAACAGCCGCGATGGTCGATTTCAGCTCTTCTTTATTGGCGACGCCGGAGATCGGGAAGACGTTCATTTTGTTGTTAGTGATAAAAGCGAGGGCGATCTGGGCAATCGTGACGCCCTTTTCTTTGGCCAGGATCATGACGCGATCCAGCCGCTGGAAGTTGGGCTCGATGCAATAGGCTTTGGCGCAGATCGGATCAATGGTTTCGCCATGGCCGGTCCGCTGGTCCTTGGTAGCCTGACCGGAGAAGAGGATGCCGGCGCTCATGATATGATCCTTTTCAGCTTCGTACCTTTCACGGGTGACTGTGCCGGAGAAAAAGCCGCGAGCCAGGCTGGAGTAAGCCAGAACGGGCATCTGATTGGCGGCATACCATTGGCGGGCTGCTTCTTCCGTCGGACCGCTGATGGTGACTGTGCCGGGAGCCCAGGGTTCGCAGGCCTGCTCGGCCAGACTGTAGCTGGGGCTGCTGATCCGCATCGGTTCGAGACCGTGGCTGGCAGCATAGTCATTTGCTTCCTGAAGGCGCTGGTGTGTCCAGTTGGATCCGCCGAAGGATTTGATGCGGCCGGCGGCAAAATGCTCGTTCAGGGCCTCGAGAATCGGTGCGACCGGCAGATCGAGGTCATCCCGGTGCAGCAGATAGATATCGATGTAATCGGTTTCCAGACGATCGAGTGAGCGGTAGAGATCCTCAGCCAGATCCTTGGGAGTGACGCGTTTGCCGTTGGGGCCAGGATGGCAGCCTTTGGTGATGATCACATTGTCCTTGCGGTTTTTGCGGGCGGTCATCCACTTGCCGATAGAGATTTCTGCGCCGCCGTAACCAATGGCTGTGTCCAGGATGTTGACACCCATCTCAGTTGCCATATCCAGATGCTCAAAATGCTCGGCGAGATCGCCTGAGAACAATGGCATCGTACCCATGACAACATTGCTGACCTCGCGATTGAGAAAATCAAGTTTCTTGGTCTTCATGTTTTTTCCTCCTTAATATTCGTGTCCGCCGATATTTCCTTCATGATGCTTTTCGACATGTTCCGGATATATTTCCATGAAAAGGCCGACTTCTTTAACCATATCCAGATAAGCAAATTCAAGGTTGCGGCCTTCCGGAGCGGCGGTATCCTTGACCCAGATCCAGGGATCTTTGCCGGTCAGCCGCTTGTGATCGGCAATAACGTCTTTAAAAGGATCTTTGGTGATGACAGCGATGTGATGCAGACCCGGGCCATGTTCAGCCAGCCATTTGGAGTAGGCGCTTTCGGAAACGGGTTCGACCAGTTCGATTTCCATACCAAAGCAATGGCAGAAGGCCACTTTGAAATCCAGAACGCCAGCCTGGCCATTGATATGCAGACCGGGCATGTTATCGGTACTGATTCGGCCATAATTCCACGGACCCATGCCCAGATCGCTTTCGAAGCGCTGTGCCGCTGCTTCCACGCTCGGAACGATAATGCCTAATTGCAGGAGCTTTTTGATTTTACTTTCCATAAGTTATACCTCCAGATATTGAAAATATAGTGGATTATATTTCCACTATAGAAGGTATTTATTGAAAAGTCAATCTTTTTTTTATA
This sequence comes from Clostridiales bacterium, assembly GCA_003451915.1. Taxonomy (GTDB): domain Bacteria; phylum Bacillota; class Clostridia; order Saccharofermentanales; family UBA5734; genus UBA8949. Next base: position 3,433 of record DMJC01000029.1, on the reverse strand, counting down.
CTTTTATATAAAGCGAATAAATAACAAAAATGACTGCCATTTTGATGGCAGCCATTCCGGTCAGCGAAAGTTTTAAATAGCTAAAAAGGCTTGCAGCATCTCAGTACCATGGGTGGTCAGGATGGATTCAGGATGAAATTGCAAACCGAAAAGCGGCAGTTCGCGATGCTGGATTCCCATGATCTGACCGTCCGGGCTGGTGGCAGTAATCTTGAAACAAGATGGTAAAGATGCCCTGTTGACAACCAGTGAATGGTAGCGACCAGCGATGATTTCGGCCGGTAAACCACGAAACAAAGGACAATCTGTATCGAGATGAACGGGTGAACGTTTGCCATGGACCGGCTGGCTGGCTTCGCTGATTACACCGCCAAAAGCCTCGGCCAGGGCCTGGTGCCCCAGGCAGATTCCGAGCATCGGCACTTCGCGGTGCAGTTCGCGGATAATTGCCGGCATCTGCCCCGCGCTGGCCGGATAACCCGGGCCAGGGGAGAATATGATCCGTTCCGGTTTCAGGCGGCGGATATCGGCCGGGGTCAGGGCATCATTGCGGAACACTTGAATATCCGGATTGATTTCACCCACCATCTGATAAACATTATAGGTGAAGGAATCAAAGTTATCGATCAGCAATATCATATAAAATCACCTGCTTTGCTGATGGCCGTCAGGACAGCCCGTGCCTTGTTCAAGGTTTCATCATATTCGGTTTCGGGTACCGAGTCAGCGACAATGCCTGCGCCGGCCTGAATATGGATCTGACCGTCTTTGAGCACAGCTGTGCGAATGGTGATGCAAGTGTCGAGCCGGCCGTCAAAACCAAGATAGCCGACTGCGCCGCCGTATGGCCCGCGACGGACAGTTTCCAGTTCGTCGATGATTTCCATGGCGCGAATCTTGGGTGCACCCGACAAAGTGCCCGCCGGCAGCAGAGACGCCAGAACGTCAACTGCTGAGCGATCCTCGCGGATCTGCCCTTCAACAGTGGTGACCAGGTGCATGACATGGGAAAACCGCTCGACATGACAGAAATCCTTGACACGGACTGATCCGAAACGGCTGATCCGGCCAATATCGTTGCGGGCGAGGTCAACCAGCATGGCGTGCTCAGCCAGCTCTTTTTCATCAGCGAGCAAATCGGCAGCCAGTGTATTGTCTGCATCACCCGTCTGACCGCGTGGCCGTGTACCGGCAATCGGGCAGGTTTCGACCGTCTGGCCATTCATCCGGACCAGCATTTCGGGCGATGCACCAATCAGGACTGCTTCAGGCGTCCGGAGGTAGAACAGATAGGGCGATGGATTAACATGGCGTAAAGCACGGTAGACCGCGAAAGGATCTTGCGAGTAGCTGGCTGTAAATCGCTGGGACAGGACAACCTGAAAAATATCGCCGGCTTTGATATAGCGGCGAGCCTGACTGACCTGGTCTAGATATAAATCCCGGCTGACATTGGGCTGGAAGTCAAAAGTCAGTTTGGCAGGCAATGCGTTTTCAGCCGCACTCATTCTAGATCCTGACAATGTCGACTCCAGTTGATCCAGCTGACTGACCGCCTGACGGTATTCGGCCTGCGGGTCACCCTGGCATAGTGTGTTGACCACCAGGGTCAGTTCTGCTTTAAGATGATCATAAACAACAACTTCAGCAGGTGCCATCAGGTCACAGTCTGGCAAATCGAGCTCATCCGGGTTTTTGTCAGGGAGTTTTTCCAAGTAACGGATAAAGTCATAAGCGAAATAGCCGACCAATCCACAGCGGAATCCTTCGGCTTCGAGTTCGGGCGGCAGGCGATAGGCGGCCAGCAGTTCGCGGATTGCCGTGATGGGATCACCATCGGTAAAATCTGTGCCGGTCCGCAAAACAGGGCCTTTCAGGCTGATTTTTCCTTGACGGCAGGTCAGTCGGAAGAGTGGTTTGCGGCCCATGATCGAGTAACGGGCCCAACGTTCGCCATTGATGACGCTCTCGAGCAGCCAGGCACTCGACTGGTCATCAAAGCGCTGGAAGAGCGAAATCGGTGTCATCGTATCAGCGGTCAGACGACGGGCGACCGGGATCAGCCTGCTTCGCTCAGACAATTGCCGATAATCCGAAAAATCAGGCGAGCACCGTGAAACCAATGGGCTGCCGGCCGGGTAATCCAGCGCATCACGCAGGTCATGGCAATAAGCAGCCAGGCGATGGCTGACCTCAGTAAGTGTCAGTCCGGCAGCGAAACCTTCTGCGATCCTGCGGACGATGGCACTGCCGACAATCAAAGCGTCCCAGTCATCTGCCAGAGACCGGACCTGCTCTGGCGTTGAAATACCAAAACCAAGCGCCCGCGGCAAGCCAGTCACCGCTGCCAGCTGACGGCTGTAAGCATGCAGATCAGTACCAAAGTCACTGCGTTCGCCTGTTACCCCGAGTGCAGCGACACAGTAGAGAAAGCCGCGGGCATTTTGCGTCAGCATGGGTAAACGCTTGCCAGATAAAGGTGTGACCATGCTGATCATCAACACGCCGGCAGCATCGGCGGTCGGGCGGACGTCAAGCATCTCTTCACAGGGCAGATCGGGTACAATGACTCCGTCAACCCCGGCTGACTGACATTTAGCGAAGAAGTGATCTGGCCCCTGTCGATATATCAGATTATAGTAAAGCAGCAGCAATATGGGCGTATCAGTTTTCTGCCGCAAGTCAGCGACTAGTTCAAGGACATTGTCAAGTCTGGTGCCGCCAGCTAAAGCCCGGGCATCAGCTGCCATGATATAGGGCCCGTCAGCGCTGGGATCGGAAAAAGGCACACCGAGTTCAATCAGATCTGCTCCATTTTTGATAAGCGTCAGGGCAAGCTCGCGTGTTGCCGCCAGATCAGGATCGCCAGCAACCAGAAAAGGGATCAGGGCTTTACGTCCAAGCTGACGGAGCTCAGTCAGGCAAGTTTCAATGCGGTTCATTGTTTTTCCTCCTTAACCGGGATATCGCCATGTTCGATTTGCCATTCCTGTATGGCAGCAACATCTTTATCACCACGTCCGGAAAGCGTGACGACGACTGTTTTGTCCGGTGTCAGATCGCCGCAGGCTGCCATCCGCCGCAGCAGAGCCAGCGCGTGTGAGCTTTCAATCGCCGGGATGATGCCCTCCAGCCGGGCAAGCCAGACAAATGCATCGACAGCTTCGCGGTCGGTTACCGCGTAATATTCTGCGCGGCCGCTTTCCATGAGATAGGCATGCTCCGGGCCGATGCCCGGATAATCAAGACCGGCTGAAATTGAATAAACCGGTGTGATCTGGCCATCGTCATCCTGCAGGAACAGCGAGTGCATGCCATGAAACACGCCGCGGGTGCCGCGCGAAAGCGTTGCGGCATGCCGCCCGGATTCGAGGCCTTCACCAGCCGCTTCGGCACCGATCAGCCGTACACTTTGGTCATCAATGAAAGGATA
>DMJC01000247.1 GCA_003451915.1 Clostridiales bacterium | reverse complement strand
TGATGATCATCAGGTTGATGCCGCCGGTCACCGCCCGGGTGCTGTCCAATTGATGAAACAGATCAACCATCGACCTGGTCAGTTCAACGCCGCGCGCCTCGTAGGGTTCAGTCACTTCGTTGCCGATCGAGTACATGATCACGCTGGGATGGTTGTAATCCCGGGCGACCAGAGAACGGATGTCGTCCTGATAGCCGGCCATGAAGTCAGTGGCGTAGTCATGTTTGTTTTTATGGATGTACCACATATCCCAGGTTTCGTCGATGACATAGAGGCCCAGGCGGTCGCAGGCTTCAAGCAACGAGCGCGACGCCGGATTGTGTGAGATGCGCAGGGCGTTGTAACCAGCCTGACGGAGGATGCGCACGCGGCGTTCTTCGGACGCGGGATAGCTGACGGCGCCAAGAAGGCCATTGTCGTGATGAACACAGGCACCGCGCAGTTTAGTTTCCTTGCCATTGATCTGCAGTCCGGCCGGTGACCAGCTGATGGTGCGAATGCCGAAAGAGACAGTCGCTTCGTCGACAACATCTCCCTGTTCGCTGACCATGACTCGGCAGGTATAGCAATGCGGATTTTCAGCCGACCACAGGCTGGCATTTTCAATCTTCAGTACGACTGCGTTGCCCTGACCGGACGCGACTTTGTACTGGCCATCGTAGATCTCGGCGATGACTTCACCGCCTGTAACCTCAGTTTCGACCCGGATGACCGCCGGCTCAAGTGACAGTGTCGTGATGCGGACTCCCTCTGGCTGGATATGCGTCCGGCCGCCGATCAGGAGGCTGACCGGACGATAGATGCCGCTGCCGGAATACCAGCGGCTGTTGGGCAACTGTGAGTTGTCAACCTCAACCCGCAATGTGTTGGTCGCGCCCGGGTTGAGATGATCCGTCAGATCGACGTGAAATGGGATGTAACCATAATTCCGCCCGCCGATTTTCCGGTCATTGAGGTAAATCGAACTGTTGCGGTAAACGCCCTCGAACTCGAGGATCAGCGTTTTGTCTTGCCATTCAGCCAGTGTTGTGAAAGTCTTTTCATAGATATATCTGCCGCCGGGAAAATAGGCGTTGGCACTGCCGCCGGGACTGTCCGGCGAACGGTTTTCATGGATCATCGCATCATGCGGCAGTGTAACGGCAGTCTGCAGGGTGTCCCCGGCTTTGCTGAACAGCCATCCTTGATTAAAATCGATCCTTATCATAATCAAATAAACCCCCTGAGTTGGTTCGCTACTTCCAAAATAGATCATTGGTTTGCCGAATTCTATCATACTTGTTATACTTATTACAGAATTGTTAGATCAGTTGTGAGGTGTTTATGGAACTTGAACAGATTGTCAGCCAATTTTCTGCGTTTTGCTATGTTCCGGTTACCTGCTATCGCCAAGATCAGGTTTTCTTTCAAACACCAGACCTAGCCTTTCTGCACCAGCTTACCTCACGCATCGTCGCTCAGATCGATCCCGGTGCACAGGCGGTGCAGTGCCTTTTTACTGATGAACTGCTCTGCATAGGTGTACTGGCGATTGCCGGCAGTGATGACTGGCTGCTGCTCGGACCGATTACCAGCATGCCCTGCGACAACTTGCGCGCGCAGCGCATTTTACGCCGGTACGGGCTGCCTTCAACGCTAACTGGTGAACTGCTCAGTTATTTCAGCGACACCCCCAAGTATGCGCTGCACAAATTTGCCACGCTGCTGATTGTCGCCCATTATCTGTTTAACCGGCAGACGATCAATACCATGGACATTCTGCCGGCAATCTATCATGATACCTTGCCTGATGTGTCAGAACTGCCAGTCAATCCCCTGCCAAACATCCAGAAAAACATCGATAAAGCTGATATCTTTCACAACAGCCAGACCTTTGAACGCAGACTTTTTGCCTTGGTTCGCTATGGGAAAATCGCCGAACTCAACAGCTTTTTCAGCCAGATCGCCGATTCCGGCAACATCGGCGCTTTAGCGCCGGATATGCTGCGAAACTATAAAAATATGGTGATCAGCTCAATCGCACTGGCTTCACGAGCTGCTGTTGAGGGTGGGCTGGACTATGAAACAGCCATGCGCCAGGCTGACGTTTTTATCCAGAAGGTTGAAATGGCTCCGGATATCAGTTATCTGCCGGGCTTGAACCACCAGATGCTGCGCACCTACACCCGGATGGTCGCTGATCGCAAGATCGGCAGTCCAGACTCGATGACAGCGGTTAAAATCTACAATTATGTCGAACAGAATGTCACGCAAAAACTGACTACCACGCAAATCGCCGAGGTTCTGGGTCTGAGCCGCTCTTACCTCAGTTCCCAGTTCAAAAAAGAGACTGGCATGAACCTCAGCGATTTCATCAACAAGGTTAAGATCGATCAGGCGAAGGTGTTGCTCAGCACCACAAGAGAGTCCAGTGCCAGCATCGCCGATCAGCTGGCCTTTGCCTCGCAGAGTCATTTTCTGACGATCTTTCGCAAGTTCGCCGGCATGACGCCCAAAGAATATCGGAAGAGCCACGGCGATTTGGGTTAGGCTAAATAGATCGTTTTGTCCATCATGACCGTCTTATTTGCCATTTTATCCGGCTGTTGTTTTGCTATGCTTATAGTGACGCTAATTGACATTTTCCAGTCCAAACGATAGTCAAGGAGGTCTTGTCCATGCCTGAAATTACCAAAGGAACACCCAAACGCGGCGTCTCGGTTTACAGCTACTGCCAGTTGCTCGGTGTCAGCCTGACCTTGGAGGATTGTTTCAAGGACATTTACGACACCGGATCGACCACATTCAAACTGCTGACCAGCCACATTGAAAACTACCCGAACCCATCGCCGGCCTGGGTCGACAAGTACTGGCGGCTCTGTGAGAAGTATAAGCTTGTTCCCGGTGAGCTTGGCCATTGGTCAGAAACCCATTTGCATCGCGGGCCGCGTCTGAGTGACGATGAGGTGCTTGATCAGCTGGTCCGCGACTTCCGTCTGGCCAGGCTTCTTGGCTTTACCACGCTGCGCACCAAGATCAGTACAATCAACGAATATTGCGATCCGGAACCCGGCTGGGAAAAGTACGTTGAACGCGCCCTGCCCTACGCCGAAAAGTACAACGTGCGCATGTGTTCCGAGGTCCATCGGCCGACGACGCTGCGTCGTCAGCACATTTTTGATTATCTGGAATTTATTGAGCGAACCGGCACGAAGCATTTTGGCATCAATGTTGACTTCGGCACCTTCCAGAACAAGCCGATTCCCGGCATAACCGGACCCTTTCACGAGCGGGACCTCGCCTGCCTCAAAGATTACAGCAAACCGGAAGATGTGCTCGCCGTGTTGCCATATGCCTATGCCTGTCATGCCAAATTCAATTACATCGACGAAAACTTCCAGGAGGAGACCATCCCTTACGAAGAAGTGATCAAGATCATGGTCGACAACGGCTGGAGCGGCTTCTTGCTTTCTGAATATGAAGGCCCGAGACGTGATGACTTCGGTTTTCTCAGCGACCAGCTCCGTCGTCAGCACATCATGCTGAACCGGATTCTCGGTTATTGATCAGGAGAGAGGTGACGATCATGGTTGAAAAAGAAAGAATCCAGCTGCGCGGCTTCCACAACACCACCGATGAAAACGGCAATGTCGACGGCTTCGAGTTTTTCCTTCGTACAGGCTATTACAAGGGGATCTGGCTATCGCAGTTCCGGGTCGGCGATGTCATCGTTGATGGCGAGGTGTTTCCCAAAAACACGGTTATCTGGAATTTCTACGGTATTGACTACACCCCGGAAGAGTTGTACGACCGGATGGACATTTACTGGCAAGTCAATGATCTGGCCATCGTCAAGTTAAAAAAACCGGGTGGATTGGCTCTCGGTTATCACGATGTCGATGTCAAGATCGGCTGGGTCTGCAACTACAATAGCGAACCGGAAAAGGAATATGACGGCAGTGGCCTGGGTAATGCGGCCGGCATGTTCGGCGGCGCTACCAACCTGCGGCGGATGCTGCTGGCAAGGTAAGGTTATTGCAGTAAAAACTCGATAATATTCTTAGCCCAGATGCCGTCATAAGAATTGATGTAACTGCGATCCATCGACAAAACTAACTTTTCATAATGATCTGGAATCTCGCGAAGGGGAGCTAATTCCCTTTCGCGAGTTTCTGTTCCATTCATTGATTCAGTAACTTGAATATAAATTTTGCGATCTGGTTTCTCAGCTATAAAATCGACTTCTTTTTCGCCGATCTTACCCAGATAAACCCGGAAATCGCGTCTCAGCAACTCAAGATAAACAACATTTTCTAATATGTGCCCACGGTCAGCATCTCTGTAACCCAATAACATGTTGCGGATACCCATATCGACGATATAATACTTGCCTAGTGTTTTAAGATGTTGTTTTCCTTTGATGTCGTACCGCTTAACGCCATAAAAAATATAGGCGTTTTGAAGCCATGTAATATATCTTTCGACAGTCCGGCTAGCTGGATTATGGTTGGCATTGCCTTGTTCTAAGTCTCCTTGTCCTGCCAGAAAGTTACCTATGCTGTTGGGTGATACAATGCAGCTGATGTTGTCAGCGAGAAACGCCACGATTTTTTGCAGCAGCATCTGATTGTCTACTCTGTTCCGTTCTAGCACATCTTTTATGATCACCGTCGAATATATGCCTTCCAGAACATTATTGATTCTTTGTTGATTAAAGTCATATTCCGAAACTGCTGGCAAACCGCCAAATTGAAGAAATAACTGAAATTTTTCATCAATACTCATAGAATTTTCAAATTCGTTAAATATCAGGAACTCTTTAAAGGAAAGCGGCAGCATTTTAATCTCGACATATCGGCCAGATAGCATTGTTGAAAACTCTGACGAAAGTAAATAGGCATTAGAACCAGTAATATAAATGTCCACATCAAAATCAACCAGCATTGAGTCGATAGCCCGTGACCAGTCCTTAATCATCTGAACCTCATCAAGCAAGATATATGTTTTTCCTGCTGGTCTGATCTTTTCTGAAACATATTGATACAACTCTGCGTAATCTGTAATGTATTTATATCGCAGTGACTCAAAATTTATATGAATAATGTGGTCATCTGATACAC
>DMJC01000278.1 GCA_003451915.1 Clostridiales bacterium | reverse complement strand
CAGATAGGCCAGTGCCTGCGCCGTGATGATCCCATCCTCGAACAGGCTTCGGACCTCGATGTCGATATCTCTTTCCTGGGCAAACTCGCCCTTTTTCTTGCTGTTGCGAGCTCCGATCAGCAATTCGAGATTATCGATCGACGGCCGCAGCAGCGGCATGATTTTTTCCTCCTCAGTCCCTTTGAGAAAACCGATATCATCATCGAACTTGACATTGGCGCGAGTGATCAGGATTTTTCGGTACTCGTCCGCCCGCAGGACTTTTTCCAGGCCGACGGCCAGGGTATAGAAAGTTTTAGCAGTTCCGGCCGGGCCTTTGAGGATGACCAGCGGTGCTTCGTCAGCACTGGCCATCAAGGATTCCTGAAGGAACTGCTGACCGACATTGCGCGGTATGACTCCGTAAGGCTTTTCTTTGACATAACGTAAAGGTACAATGGCATGGCCGTCAAAGCGCCCAAGAGCGGTTCGTTTTATGTCATTGGCCGAGCGCAGCATGAAAAATTCATTGATGACCGGTTCCAGACCGCTGATTTTGTCAGGGTCCAGACGGCCACTGCTGTAGAATTCGTCCAGATAATCCGTTTCAACATCCAAAGTGCGTCGCCCGCGATACTGCTGGGCAACATCGACCATTTTTTCTGCGTTATAGTCCTCAGCAAGCACACCGCAGATATCGGCTTTGAGCCGCAGGCTGACATCGTTGGTGACCAGGATGACCGGACGACCGGCTTCCTGGGCACTTAACCCTTTGGCAACCCGTAAAATCCGGTGATCCGGCCGCCGCTCATCCCAGCCTGGCGGCAGCTGTTCGTGAATGAAATTAGTTTCCACACGAAAAGAACCGCCGCCTGGCAAACCGATGCCGGCGGCGATGCTGCTGCGAGTCTGCAATTCATTGAGTATGCGGTTGGTTTCGCGGGCATTATAGCCGGTTTCACCCTGCGCGGTTTTAAGATTATCCAGCTCTTCGAGCGTTATGTCCGCAATGACAACATCGTTGTCATCGAAAGCGAACAGGGCATAAGGCGATGTGATCAGAACATTGGTATCCAGGAGATACGTTTTCTTCGCCATGAACAGGCCCCCTTACTACTATTATGAATATCTTGCGAACATTTTCAAAGGCGTTTGATATTCCAGATTGATTTCATTTATGTTACCAGTTTTATAGGATACCTCAACTGTATGTCTGCCAGCCATTCTGATATAATTATTGATGAAATGAGGTCAACAATTCTATGCAGTCAGACATTAAAAAAATTTCCGATCGAGCCACTCTCAATAACGGTGTCCAGATTCCCTGGCTGGGTCTGGGTGTATTTATGGCCGATGATCCTGCTGAACTGTCAGCAGCCATCAGTTCAGCTGTTCAGTCTGGTTATCGCAGTATTGATACTGCTGATATTTATGGCAATGAAGAGACAGTTGGCCGTGCCATCCGAAATTGCGGCGTGCCGCGTTCAGAGCTTTTCATCACGACCAAGCTGTGGAATGAATGGCAGGCTGAAGGCTATGAAGCCTCTTTAAAGGCGTTTGACCGCAGTCTGAAACGGCTGGGGCTCAGTTATCTGGACCTGTACCTGATCCACTGGCCGATCGAAGGTAAATCGGTAACAGCCTGGCGAGCACTGGTCAAGCTTTATCAGGAAGGGCTGGTTCGTGCAATTGGCGTCAGCAATTTTTCAGGTCAGCAAATCGATGAACTGATCCAAGCTGCTGGCATCACACCGGCTGTCAACCAGATTGAACTGCATCCTTTGCGCAGCCAGAAACCGCTGCTGGCGTATTGCCAGCAACATAACATCCAAGTTGAAGCCTATTGCCCGCTGATGCGTGGCCGCTTCCAGGAAGTTGCGGTTTTGGCCGGCCTTGCTCAGAAATATGGTAAAACACCCGCCCAGATTGTGCTTCGCTGGGAAATACAATGCGGCGCAGTTGTTATCCCTAAATCGGTTCATGCTGATCGCATCCGGGAGAATGCCGACATTTTTGATTTTGAACTGAACCCGGCTGACATGGCTGTAATCGACAGCTGCAACCGTGATCAGACGGTCCTTCCGCCGCCGCCCGAAGATCTCCGTTCAAAAGATTAACTGAGCTGGCTCTAAATGAGAAAACCGTTATGAATAATGATATTCAGGCAGCAGCAGGAAAATTTTATATCGGTGATTCAGCCGCTGCTCCAAGAGCTGAAATCGAGTATCATATTGATCAGGATGGGCAGATGGTCATCGAACACACCCGGGTCGCAGAGAGCGAGCGAGGTCAAGGGCTCGGCTTGCTGCTTTAAGCAAGCTCAGCGCTCGCGGTTAATCTCTTTAAGGTCGTTATAAATCGTATAGCGAGATAAATTTAATTTACTGGAAATAAACGGAATGCTTTTTTGAAACGAAAAGGCATTGCGCTCTTGCAGCATTGCGACCAGCCGAAGCCGATCGTCCCGGCTGAGCAGCGAGACCGGTTTGCCGATCTGAGCCAGGCAGTCGTCAAAAATATTTTCAAGCCGGTGATCTGATGTGTCTGACATTGCATCGACCATTGGCTCACCGACCGCGGTCAGGTCGCGGATCGCTGATTCGGCTGCGGAGAGTAAGGTATAGTCGTAATTGATACCTAACCCGTAATGATAATCTTTGCCGACAAATTGAAATGTCGTGCTTTTGATCAGCTTGCCGTCAGCCGTCCGGCCCTGGGTATTGATCAGGTCAAGCAGGCCGATGATGGAATCTGCCACATTCATGTCAGTTCCGAGCAGGTTGAGCGGATCACCCAGCCTGCGGCCGGTGACATGGCCGTTATAGATGGCCACAACCGAATTTTCTTTATTTAAAATATCATGAACGATGGTTTCGCAATGACTGCCGAAGGTTTTGGCAATGCCGGCAGCCAGCCGGTCAAGCATCTGAAATGCTTCCTTTTTATTCACAGTAAACACCTCCGGTCTAGGCTGATTTCAATATATCATCAAGTCAGTCAGCTAGCAACCAAGGCAAAATCAACATTAAATATATCTAATAAACAAACTGTTGATACTAGTAGAAACTTTCTGTATAATAAACAAAAACGCCGGGGGATGATCCAGCATGACGTATAGAAATTTTGATGAATTAATCGG
>DMJC01000224.1 GCA_003451915.1 Clostridiales bacterium | reverse complement strand
TGCCAGGCACCAAAACGAAACTAAACGCAACTAAATTATCCTATAATTACGAATGCTTTTCAATCTTGCATTGCATGCCTGGAAACTATAAGCTATAGGTAAAGAGAGGGTGAAGCGCATGAATGATGTCCAAGCATTGCCGCTGATCGCAATTCCGATGGGTGACCCCAATGGGATCGGTCCGGAAATTATTGTCAAAGCACTGGCTGATCCGGCTGTTTATGAATATTCACGCCCCATTGTTGTCGGTGATGCATTTTGCCTGGCCAGAGCGCTGAGCGTCTGCGGCAGCAACTTGCTTATTCATACGGTCAATGATCCTGCCCAAGGTGTTTACCGCGCAGGCTTTCTGAATCTGATCGACCTGGCGCATGACAATCTGGCCGATCTGGCTGTAGGTACAGTACAGGCCTTAGCCGGCCAATGCGCAATGGCTTATATCACCAAAGCAGTTGAGCTGGCGACAGCCGGCCTGGTCGACGCGCTGGCAACGACACCGATCAATAAAGAATCCTTGCGGGCGGCCGATGTACCTCACATCGGGCACACCGAAATCTTAGCCGACCTGACCGATACCCAAGATCCTTTGACCGTGTTTGAAACCAATGGCCTTCGTGTCTTTTTTCTGACCAGGCATGTCAGCCTGCGCCGGGCCTGCGACCTGGTCACCTACGAACGGGTGAGGGAGGGTATCCGCCAGTGCTGTGCCGCGATGCAGCAACTTGGCACAGCCAGCGGCACGCTGGCCGTCGCCGGCCTCAATCCGCACAGTGGCGAACACGGTCTTTTTGGCGATGAAGAGATGACCGCCGTCGCACCTGCTGTAGCAGACNNCCGGTCAGCGCCGATTCCGTTTTCCACCTGGCCCGCATCGGCCGTTTTGCTGCCGTACTGTCGCTTTACCACGATCAAGGCCATATCGCCACCAAAACTCTCGATTTTGAGCGAACGATTTCCTTAACATTAGGATTACCTTTCCTGCGGACCTCAGTTGATCACGGCACAGCACTCGATATCGCCGGAACTGGCCTGGCCAGCGCTGTCAGCATGATTGAGGCCATACGCCTGGCTGCTCTTTACGCACCGCATTACCGCCGATGAAACCCCATGCACACGCCCTGCCAGGTGGCAAATCCTGGTTCCGGCTGGACAACGCCGCGAAAATCTATCCGGTGATCATGCGTTCACGGCATGGCGGTTATTTCCGCATGGCGGTCCTGCTCAAGGAAACAATCGAACCCGACTTGCTGCAGCAGGCTCTGGAAATCACACTGAAGCGTCTGCCGTTTTTTGCGGTTCGGCTGCGCCGGGGCCTTTTCTGGTATTACCTTGAATCACATGCCGGTCAACTTAAGGTTGAGCCAGATGTGGTCAATCCCATGCGCCCCTGGACACATAAGGAAGTCAAAAACTATCTTTTCCGGGTCCGCTATGATAATCGGCGGATATCAGTCGAATTTTTCCATGTTCTGACCGATGGCAGCGGCGGTCTGGTTTTTCTCAAAACCTTGACAGCAGTCTATTTGCGGCTCAAAGGCTATACGATCGGAACCGGACATGGTGTGCTGGATGTCGACGAACCGGCAGACGAAGCTGAGATGGAAGATGCCTACAACCGCTTTTCCAATTTTCGTGTGGTGTACAGGCCAAAAGAAACCAAAGCTTTTCGTCTGCAGGGCACCATCGCCCCTGGCCATGCCATCAACATCATCAGTGGCGTTTTGCCGCTTGACAAGGTCGTCGAAGTCGCCCGTCACAACAAGATCAGTGTGACGGAGTTTCTCACCGGCGTCTATATGTATGAACTCTACAAGATCCAGCAGCAGGGCGGCTACAACACCCTGGCGCCGATCCGCATCTCGGTGCCTGTCAATGTTCGCCGTTACTATCCATCCAAAACACTGCGCAATTTTGCCCTGTATGCCAACCCCGGAATCGAACCGGCTTTCGGTCACTACACGCTCGAAGAAATTTTCGGCCTGGTTCATCATTTCATGCGATATACTATTAATGAGAAGTATCTGAATGCCTTGATGTGCGCCAATGTCAGCCCGGAAAAAAACATTCTGATGCGACTGGCGCCGTTGCCGCTCAAAACTTTAGCCATGCGCATGGCCTACCATTTTGTGGGTGAAAGCCGATTTACCAGCACGGTTTCTAATCTGGGTGCTGCCAGCATGCCGGAAGGTATGGATGAAGCTGTCGACCGCTTTGAATTCCTGCTGGGTCCGTCGCATTACAATCCGGTTAACTGTGCAGTGATCAGCACAGGTAACAAGTTGCTCATCAGTTTTTCATCAACCATGAGCGAAACAGATCCACAACGAGCCTTTTTCAAAGAAATGGTCCGATTGGGTATACCGGTCAAGGTTGAGAGCAACAAAGTCTTCCAGGAGGAAACTTGATGTCTTATTGTGTGAATTGTGGAGTTGAACTGGATTCTTCAGAAAAGACATGCCCGCTGTGCGGTGTCGAGGTGCTGAATCCTCGCCAGCCTTATGACGAAAAAGCAGAACGGCCTTATCCGACCCGGCTTGATCCGATCAATGAACGTATCAACCGGCACTTTATCGCTGCCATTCTGTCGATCTGCCTGGCATTTCCGGCTATCATCTGTGTTGCCATCAACCTGTTCATGAGCGGCAAAGCCGGCTGGAGTCTCTATGTTGCAGGCGCTCTGGCCATAGTCTGGGTTTTTGCAGTGCCTTATTACCTCAATCCCAAGCCTTCCTTCGGCTGGATGTGCCTGGCCGATATAGTTGCCATTCTGCTGTACCTGCTGCTGATCGCCGGCATGTCGCCGAACCACGACTGGTATCTGTCACTCGCGCTGCCCTTGACCCTGCTCTGTGGCGGCATCGTCTGGGTGACCGGCCTGCTGATCGAGTACAGGCTGGTCCGCGATTTTGCCATACCGGCAGCGATACTGGCCGGTGCCGGACTGCTCAATGTCGGCATCGAGCTGATCGTTGAACTTTATCTTGAAGGCAGCTATCATCTTGACTGGTCTTTCTTTGTACTCATCCCCTGTCTGGCTGTTGCCGCCATTTTTGTGACCATCGCCCGTCGCCAGTCTATCCGCGAAGAAATCCGTAAACGAATTCATTTATAATAAGGTTTGCCTATTTTTTGTGGAAAAAGACGATAAACATCGGTATCTTTTCTGACATTATTGCCAAATTATTACATATCGATTATCAAAAAATTGACGTTCGGCCCCCAGGTAGGT
>DMJC01000270.1 GCA_003451915.1 Clostridiales bacterium | reverse complement strand
TTAGTTACGTTTTGGTGCCAGGCACCAAAACGTAACTAACTCCTTATGGCACATCCAGATCCAGCAATACCGAGCCTAGGCATTTGCCATGACTGTCGAGGGCCAGTGAGCGGGTGACTCCGCCGCCGAGGGCGCTGGTCAGCACGAAATTTAATGCGCCAAGTTGCGGTAGTTCATAACGGGTGACGGTTCCTTTCGTCAGTGACGAATAGAGTTCCGCCACCCGTTCGGCTGTAACGAAATTTTTGACTAGTTCGTAGTCTGCCAGATTGTAGACAATCAGCGAAATGCAGGACAGGTCACCTTTATCACCGGTGCGCGAATGAGCGATTTCCCGAAGTTTCATGCTCAGGCCTCCAACCAATCGACTTGATAATTGACCCATGTTTCAGGAATCATGACCGACAGCACACCGACCAGCGACTTGACGTATTTGCGGGCGCCGCCGCCACCGGCTGGCCCGTTCAGATAGAGGGCTTCGACCTCGTTGCCGACTTGTACCGCTGATTGGCGGTCTGCTGTTCGGACGGCCACACGCAGGCGTGTCTCATGCGCATCCTCTGAGTAATTCGATAACCGGCAGGCCAGCCCGTCGGGATAAATCGAGTTGATGCCCAATAGATCGATGCGCAGTTCCTGCACAGGTATCTGTAAATAATCAATTCTTTTTCGGATTATTTCCCCGGCCAGTCTGGCCCGGGCGACCGATCCAATACCGCCGTAACTGATTTCGCCTTCGCCGACAAAGCCCTCATTGAGGCCGATGCTGACTTTCAATTGGCCGGACCGCAGTAATCCGGATCCGCCGCTTATTTCGACAACATCGGGAGCAAGCTGATTCAAGCGGACTTGGCTGAAATCAGCAATGACATCGGGCGTCAGATAGGCCTTCGGGTCGAGTATTTCATACAGAAGCTGCTCGGTGACCGTTGCAGTGGAAACAACGCCGCCAGTCTGCGGCAGTTTGCTGATTGTAAAAACACCGTTTTCGGCAATTTCAGCGATCGGAAAACCGACCTGCCAAAGGTCCGGTACATCTTTAACGCCAGGGTCGGCGAAATAGCCGCCGGTTACCTGGGCGGCACACTCCAGGAGATGACCCGCGACCGTTCCCTGGCCCAGTAATCGCCAATGGTCAAGTGACCAGCCGAATTCATGGATAATCGGCGCCAGAAACAGCGAAGGATCCGAGACACGGCCAGTGATGATGATATTTGCATCCTTTTGTAATGCCTCCAGGATNNTTTCGCCCGCCGCAGACCGTAAAGGCTGTCCGGTTTCCATGACCGGCAGCTCCAGCATGCGTGGCATAAGGTGCAGGACATCATCCCCGGTGACTGCGGCGATGCGAATGCCGGTTATCTTCAGCTCGCAGGCGATTTCGGCCACTTTGCCAGCTGCGGCTCGCGGGTTGGCGGCCCCCATGTTGGTGATAACTTTGACCTTACGGCCTTGCATTGCCGGTAATATTTGTCTGAATCGCTCTTCAAGCAAATCGTTGTACCCGATCGTTGGATCAACACTTCTCTGTTGGACCGCCAAGGCAATTGTCCGTTCAGCCAAACATTCAAAGCCAATATAATCAAGGTTTCCCCGTTTAATCAGGTCGATGGCAGGATCAATCCGATCGCCGCCAAAACCAGCGCCCGATCCAATTTTGATTTTACGCATAGATGGTATCTCCTTATCGGCTTTAATAAAACCGTGTTACATGCCACTATTATATCTGATATTATCAAAATAGTAAATCGTTATACTTGATAAATATATGCTATTTTAAGATTATCTACCCATCTTGCAGGTCATATAAAAGCTTGTTATAGTAAAGTAGTAGATCGATCGACTTTCGGGAGGGCTAAATGGCTACAATCAAAGAAATCGCGAAATTTGCCGGCGTTTCGCCAAGCACTGTTTCCATCGTGCTGGGCGGCAAGTCGGAGGAACGCAAGATACCAGCTACCACACAGAAGAAGATTTTCAGTGCGGCCAGCCAGCTAGGTTACCGCCCGAATGTCGCCGCCCGTCGGCTGCGGGCCAGACCGGATACGCCGATCGTCATCGAGGTGTTCTGGGCAACCGACTTTCGTGCGCCGATGATGGTCCGCTTCATGCGCGGATTGCAGAAGGCTATTCTTGAAAGTGATCAGCTTTGCGAGATTGTCATCCATCCCTATGATAACGACAAGCTTTGTGATGCGCTCCAGTTGCCAGGGGTTTGTAACGCAGCAATTATCTGCAATGCGTCGCAGACCGATATGGAATTTCTTGAAAAGACCAATTTTACGATGCCGGTGGTATTGTATAACCGTCGCTCGGCTAAATACTGTACAGTCAATGTTGATGATATCAAAATGGGCCAGGCCGCGGCTGCAAAGTTTGCCGCGCTTGGCTGCAAACATGCGGCAATTTTAACCTCGCCAGCCGTTTTTTCGGGCATGGATGCCCGTATTTCAGGCTTCACAGCCGAAGCACAGGCGCATGGCATGACGGTCTTAACCTTGACCAACAGCAATTCTATGCAGGGCGGCTATGAAACCGGCTTGCTGTTTTCCAACTTGATTCCCAAGCCAGACTGTCTGTTCTGCTTGTCCGATTATCTGGCGATCGGTGTGCTGCGTGCATTTCAGGAAATTGACATTCAGGTGCCTGAGGCGATCAAGCTGATCAGCATCGGTAATGGCGATCGGGAACTGGAGGAATTTGCCAGGGTCAAGCTGTCGGTCATCCATCTGCCGATGGAAAACATGGCGGTTGAGTGTTTTCAGCTGGCTCTCGACCTGCTGGACAACCGCGTCAGTCCGCCCCATTCCGTGAAACTGGATACGCCGTTTGTGGCTCGGGAGAGGT
>DMJC01000016.1 GCA_003451915.1 Clostridiales bacterium | reverse complement strand
CTTCGGCGTCGCTCCCGGCACATCAGACAAGTCAAACCCCAATGCCATGCGCAGCATCGACAAAAATACAATTTTCACCAATGTCGCACTTACCGATGACGGTGATGTCTGGTGGGAAGACATCGGTCACGATGCGCCTGATCACCTGATCGACTGGAAAGGCAACGACTGGATGCCCGGTTCCAAAGAAAAGGCTGCTCATCCCAATGCCCGCTTCACGGCTCCGGCCTCTCAGTGCCCGGTCATCGCACCTGAATGGGAAGATCCCGCCGGTGTGCCGATTTCTGCCATTCTGATCGGTGGCCGCCGCGCCTCGACCATTCCTCTGATTCATGAGAGTTTCAACTGGGAGCATGGTATTTTCATGGGTTCAATCATGGGCTCAGAAATCACGGCTGCCACTATTTCTGCCAGCATCGGCAAAGTCCGCCGCGACCCCTTCGCCATGCTGCCGTTCTGCGGTTACCATATGGGCGACTACCTGGCTCACTGGCTCGAGATCGGTAAAAAGACCGGTGCCGACAAGCTGCCGCACATCTTCTATGTCAACTGGTTCCGCAAGGACAGCAACGGCAAATGGCTGTGGCCCGGTTTCGGTGAAAACAGCCGCGTCCTCAAATGGATTTTCGAGCGTGTCGCCGGCAAAGCTGATGCCGTCAAGACCGCGATCGGCTATATGCCGACTGCTAATGCCATTGATACTGCCGGTCTGAATGTCAGTGAAGCTGACATGGCCGAACTGCTTAAGATCAACAAAAACGAGTGGCTTCAGGAAGTTGCCTCGATCCGCGAAGACTATAAGATGTACGGCGCCAAACTGCCAGCTGAGCTGGCTGCCCAGCTGGATGCCCTCGAGCAGCGTCTGCAGGCCATCTGACAAGGCAGTCGCTGACAATGCATATCCCGCCTGCCAGTTGTTGAAAAAGGTCAATGATTATTTGAACCGCCGGTGCACATAACCTGCTGCTGCCAGAATGAGCAGGCCCGACACCATGAAGAGAAACTGCATACCGCGAAATGGCACGACATCCAGATGATAAATCTGGGTGTCTGTTATTCTGACTACAAACGAGCCGATCAGGATCGCAGCAAAACCGATGATGCTGCTGACAGCGGTGTTGAATGACATGTAAACGGTGCGCAGGTCCGGTGGCATGTAATCAAACTGAATGTTAAAAAGCGCAATGGCCACGCCGCCCCAACCGATGCCGGCAAAGATCTGCAAGATCGGATAAATCCATGCGTAGGTCATTTCATTCATGCCGGCAAAGCCAAAATGGCACAAGCCCAGCCAGACCAGAGAAAGCTTGGTCACCAGGTTCCACCCTTTGCGGTCAGCCAGCCGGCCCCAAAATTGAGCAGCGACAATTCTCGCCAAACTGGCCAGCATGCTCATCAGCATGATATACGCATAGTCCAGATCCAGAACAGAGTAAAAATAAATCGAAAAATAGGGGCCGCCAATCTGCAGCCCGAAGTTCCATAAAGCCAGCAAGGCAATAACCTTGCGAAAATTTTTATCTCGCGGCGGGATGGTCAGCACAGTTTTCAGGGTGATCGTCTGACTAGACCTCAGTGGTGTCGGTTCGTTGATGTTGAGGAGAAAAAATCCGTTGCCCAATGTGAAAATTAATATGACCAGCGCGCAGATGGCATAGCCCAGGATCTCCTGGTCACGCGCTTTCATAACATCAATCAGCCGGCCGATCAGGACGGAAACCACACCCATCGTCGCGATCATCGCGCCTTCACGGATGGCCATATAACGGCCGCGCTTTTCGCCCGGCACCAGGCTGACCAGCCAGTTACTGGCACTGGGTCCGATGAAGGTGCCGAGAATATAAGCCACAGCGTAAATGACTACAAAAGCGATCATCCTGGCAGTATTGTCCGACAGGATCAGCGGGATGGTAAGCAGCAGTGAAAATAGCAGTCTGTGTATCACAGCCAGGGTCAAGACAAACCGCTTGATATGCGACAGGTTGCGGGTCATCATCGGCATGAGAATAATCAATGCTCCGGCGCTGACTGGGATACCGCTGAGAATGCCGTTAAGCGAATCATCCGCGCCGATGCTCTTGAGCAGGCCTGAAATGATAACGCCGCTGGACAAGGCCGTAATGCTGATCGCCAGACAGCCTTCAAAAATAAAGTATAACCTGCTTCTGGCGTAATCGAGTTCGTTCAAGCTCGGATCTCCTCATCAATTCTCTGCAATGTGATAGGGCCACGCAATAATAACATATCGTCGTGATTTTGCCAGTTCACTCAGTCAGAAGTCATGATTTCGATAAAAACGTCAACAATTTCCGGATCAAACTGGCTGCCTGCACAGCGTTTGATTTCTTCAATGGCTTCTGCTTTGCTTTGGGCCTTTTTGTAAGGCCTGGTGTTGGTGATGACATCATAAGCATCAATGACCGAAAGTATCCTGGATAATTTTGGAATTTTTGTACCGCTCAACCCGGCAGGATATCCTGATCCATCCCAACGCTCATGGTGATGCAAAATGAATTCCGAAATGTTATTCAATTCTGGTGTTGATTTGGCCAGGTCAAATCCCTTTTCCGTATGCCGCTTCATAATTTCCCATTCGTCTCGGCTTAACCGTGTCGGTTTCTGCAAAATGGCATCAGGAATGCCGATTTTGCCGATATCATGC
>DMJC01000220.1 GCA_003451915.1 Clostridiales bacterium | reverse complement strand
CGTACTGCCGAACCTGCTTTACCCACACCTGAACCGACGGTGACGCCCGAACCGACAATGACGCCAGTACCGACGGCAACACCAGTACCGACCGTAAAGCCAAAACCGACAGCGACACCCAAACCGACAGCGACACCATCAGCAGCTGCTTCACCGCTGTCAGCCGAACAGAAGCAAGCGATCATTGATCTGTCCAGAGCGCAGGTGGGTATCCGTTATGTTTACGGCCAGATGGATCCGGCAATTGGCTTTGACTGTTCAGGCTTAACTTCATATATTTATAAAACATTGTTCAACATCAAACTGCCGCGATCGGCCAAAGACCAGTGGGGTTACGGCATACCGACAGCATACGAAAATATTGAGATTGGTGATATCATCTGCTTTGACTATTTTGAACCATATGGCATCTGTGACCATGTCGGCATTTACATCGGCAATGGACTTTATATCCATGCTTCAACGTCTGATCGTACCTACTACACCGACAGTGGCGCAGTCAAAGAAGTGCCAGTCAATTTTGGCAAAAGACCGATCATTTCCATTCGCCGGATCATCTGTTGAAGTATCAGAATCCCAGGCGTATCATGGTTCTGGGGAGATGATCGCCATGAAAATTGTTATCGTTTATGATTCGGATTTTGGAAATACCGAAAAAATTTCACTGGCAATCCGGGATGGTATCGGACCGGGTCATGTTGTCAATGTCGTCAGGGCAGCAGCAGCCGGCAACCAGGATCTCCATGGCGCAGACCTGATGTTTGTAGGTTCACCGACCCACGGCGGGCGCTGCACAGAACCAGTCCGGCAGTTTATCGACAATTTACCGGCCAATGCATTGAAAGGTATGCGTGCGGCTGCTTTTGACACCGGCATGCGCGCCGAGGACCAGGGCTTTGTCGTCAAACGTGCCGTTAAATTCTTCGGTTACGCTTCAACACGCATGGCCCCCTTATTGCAGGCCAAAGGAGCTGGTGAAACGCAGACAGAAACCTTTGCGGTTATTGGCCGTGAGGGCCCTCTGCCGGACGGTGAGACAGCCCGGGCAGGAACCTGGGCCCGGTCAGTTGTTGAAAGATCTTGAAAATTGTTAATCATCCGGTATAATGGATCGGAATGTCTTTCGAAGACCTGACTGGAGCAACAATTAGGCGAAAAACTAAAATTATCTGCACCATGGGCCCGGCAGTTGAAGACGAAGCGATTTTACGCCAGCTTTTGCTGAAGGGCATGAATGTCGCCCGGCTGAATTTTTCACACGGCGACCATGCTGAGCATCTGGCTCGCGTAAACCGGATCAAGGCTCTTCGCCAGGAGCTCGGTTTG
The DNA here is from genome assembly GCA_003451915.1 of Clostridiales bacterium. Classification (GTDB taxonomy): domain Bacteria; phylum Bacillota; class Clostridia; order Saccharofermentanales; family UBA5734; genus UBA8949. The sequence goes on along the minus strand of DMJC01000220.1, from coordinate 4,360 downwards.
CCGATTGCATTGTTGCTGGATACCAAGGGCCCTGAAATCCGAACCGGTAATTTTGAGAAGGGAAGGATTGAGCTGAAGGACAACGATGAGGTGACACTGGTACCGGATGACGGACGCCAGTTGGGCAATGAATCACTCATCGGCATCAGTTATGCGTCATTTTATAAAGATGTCGACAAAGGATCGCGTATACTGATCGACGACGGCTTGGTCGAGCTTGAGGTCATCAACATCTGTGACTCGGCGGTCACCTGCCGGGTGGTCAATGGTGGCTCGGTATCCAATCACAAAAGTGTCAATTTGCCTGGCGCGGTCACCAATCTGCCGGCGCTGACTGATAAAGACATCGCGGACATCCGGTTCGCAGTAGAGAATGAATTTGATTTCATTGCTGTGTCCTTCGTCCGCAAAGCCGCTGATATCCTGGAAATCCGCAAGGTTCTGGAAAAAAGCAAAGGGCAGGGCATCCACCTGATTGCCAAGATCGAAAACCGGGAAGGTGTCAACAATTTTGATGAGATTCTCAAAGTCGCCGATGGCATCATGGTGGCTCGCGGTGATCTCGGCGTCGAAATTCCGATTCAAGAAGTGCCGACCATCCAAAAGTCGCTGATCGAGCAATGTTACCGCATCGGCAAGCCTTGCATTACCGCCACGCAAATGCTCGATTCAATGATCCGCAATCCGCGCCCGACCCGGGCTGAAGTCAGTGATGTCGCCAATGCCATTCTCGATGGCACCTCGGCAATCATGCTGTCCGGGGAAACGGCTGCCGGTAAATATCCGGTCGAGAGCCTGGCTATGATGGACAGCATTGCCCGCCAGACTGAAAAATCGATCGATTACTGGGGCCGCTTCAGCTCAACCAAATATGAAATGGCTGCCAGTGTAGCTAACGCCATCAGCCATGCTACATGCACCACAGCCATGGACCTCAAAGCCAAAGCCATTGTAGCCGTGACGATCAGCGGCCGCACCGCCCGGCTGATCTCTCGTTTCCGGCCATCCTGCCCGATCATCGCCACGACTGTGTCCCGCAGATCCTATTACCAGCTGGCGCTGTCCTGGGACGTTTTTCCTTTTCTGGTAGGCCAGGTTGACTCTACAGACGAAATGTTCGGACTGGGCATTGCCAAAGCCATCGAATCCGGCACCGTCAGCAACGGGGATCTCGTTGTCATCACGGGCGGCACCCCGATCGGTGTAAGCGGCACAACCAACACTTTAAAGGTTGAAAACATCGGCCGTCTGCTGGCATCGGGCAAGAGCAGCAGTAAAGGCTCGATTTCAGGTGAAGTTCTGGTCATTCATTCAGATGAAGAACTGGTGCTGGCAGAATCCCGCTCCGATTATATTCTGGTTGTCGGCAAGTCGGACAACCGGCTGCTTAACTTCATGAAAAAGTCCATTGCCATCGTCGTTGAGGATGATAATCCGTCGGGCCATGCGATCATCGTCGGCTTAGCACTCGATATTCCAGTTGTTTATGCCTGCGAAAACGCCACTAACCTACTGAAAACCGGTTCGATCGTGACCATCGATCTTGAACGAGGCACGATTTCTTAACATTTGTCCTCGATCATGGCTTTTGGCCGGGTGATTTCACACTGGATAAAGGCCTTGAAGCGGGCAATCACCTCGCGCAGCCGATGCCCCGTCTGATGGGGGTAAACCCGCTGATCACAGGTGATGCCATACAATTGAATGCCAAGTTTCTGACCAATGTAAAGGGCCCGCAGCAGATGGTAAGTCTGGGTGGTGATCAGAGCCTGCCGGATCTGATAAACATCGCGGGCTCTTTTTAGTGTTTCGTAGGTATCAAAGCCCGCCGGGTCGATGATCAGTGCATTCTCAGCCAAACCGTGTTCAAGCAGATAACGGCGCATGACGCTGATTTCGTCGTAGACGGCACTGCCGCTGTCACCTGAAATCAGCACATGGCTGGCCTGTCCGGATTGGACCAGCTGCAAAGCTGACAGCAGCCGATCCTTGAGCATCAGCCCAGGCTGGCCATCAGGCCAATAGGGAGCCCCTGGCACGATTACAATGTTCTGATCAGCTGGCGGGGGACTTTGCTGGCTTTCTGCTAATAAACGCCGGCCAAAACGGGCCATATAGCTGTCAATGGCCAGCAACGCCAGCAAACCGGCTCCTGTACATGCCAGAAGCAAAACAAATAAAGTCAGCAGGATCTGACGACGCTTCATCGGAGGATAGCCTGGGATGATCATTTAATACAATTCTTCTTTATGGGGGATCTGATCAGGGGTCAGCCGCTGGATGCAGTCCCAGTGCTCGGCGAGCAGGCCGTCCTGCAGCCGGTAAACATCAAAAACAATATTTTCAATCTCACCCGGTTTGAGGACAGCCAAGTTATGGCAGATGACGATATCGCCATCTTCATAAATATGCCTGATCTGCAGATGAAGCTGCGGAAACAGCCCTGTAAACTGCGTGGCGAATTCAACAAATCCCGATCGGCCTTGAGCGACAGTCGGATTATGCTGTTTGTAATCTTCACGCATGTATTGAGGTATTAGTTCCAGTTTACCTTGATTAAAGACCTCTTCGGTGAATTGTCTGACGATGTCCTTGTTGGTCATGCAGGTGTCCTCCTGAATTGTTAGCTGGTGTTATATGACACTTGTCCTTCTAGTATACTTCATCATGCTATAATTGTATTGAAATCAAGAAAAATTGCACCCATGCCAAGGAGGATTTCAGAATGCCTTTGCACATCATTCATGGCGATATTACCCGGGTTGCAGCCGATGCCATTGTTAATGCTGCCAACACGGCTTTGCAGTGCGGTGGCGGCGTTTGCGGCGCAATCTTTGCTGCAGCCGGACGGGACAGCCTGCAGGCAGCCTGCGACTCAATTGGCAGTATTAAAACCGGTGAAGCTGTCATCACACCAGGTTTCAAATTGCCGGCAAGGCATGTCATTCACACGGCTGGACCCGTTTGGCGAGGCGGCGATCAAAGAGAAGGGCAGCTTTTAGAAAACTGCTATCGGAATTCTCTGGAACTGGCCCGGCAAAACCGGCTGGAATCAATCGCTTTTCCCTTGATCTCAGCCGGTATCTATGGTTATCCCAAGGATCAGGCGCTTGAGGTCGCTGTCCGCACGATCCGTCGGTTTCTGAAGCATCAGGAAATGAACGTGTCGCTTGTATTTTTTGATCGGGCTTCGTTTGAACTTCCCGAGAGTCTGCTCAAGCCGATCCGAAAATATCTTTCTGAGCAAATGATCCAGAATTTAAACATTCTATTTAACCAAGAGTCATCAGACCATGATAAATATGACGAATCTGAAGACATTATGGTTTCGTCGATACCTATATTAAGAGAGCCGAGTTCTGTAAGTTATGAACGGAGTTTGCCAGATCTGATTGCAGAGCTCGATGAGGGTTTCTCCCGTATGCTATTTCGCTTGATTGACCAGAAAGGCCGCAGTGATGTTGAGGTTTATAAAAAAGCCAATCTCGACCGCCGGCTTTTTTCTAAAATCCGCAGTGATGTCAATTACCGTCCAGCTAAAACAACAGCCCTTGCTCTGTCCATTGCTTTGGAACTGAACCTCGATGAAACTCGTGACCTCTTGGGCCGAGCCGGTTTTGCCCTCTCGCGCAGTTCGGTCAGCGATGTTGTCATTCAGTATTATATTGAGCATCGTAACTATAATATCTTTGAAATCAACGAAGTCCTGTTTGCTTTTAATCAGCAGACTTTAGGCAGCTGAAATGTCGCCTGTCTGGCGACCTCGATTGACACTAAATGTTTTATCCTTGAATCATCAATACCGAGAGGGGATAGAACAATGAACGAAAAATTAACAGAACTTGTATTTATTCTGGATCGCAGTGGTTCGATGAGCGGACTGGAATCAGACACGATCGGCGGATTCAATGCCATGATCAGCCGACAAAAAGAGGGCGAAGGACAAGCCATTGTGACAACCGTCCTTTTTAATGACCAGAGTATCTTGCTGCATGACCGTATCGATATTCGCGGTGTCGAGCCGATCAGCCACAATGATTATCAAGTTGGCGGCAGCACCGCCTTGCTCGATGCCATTGGCCTGGCCATCAATAAAATCGTGAATGCGCATCGGCATACCGCAGTAGAACAGCGAGCAGCTCGCGTTCTGTTCGTCATTACAACCGATGGGCTGGAAAATGCAAGCCGCCGATTCACAATCGGTCAGATTAACCGGATGATCGAACGCCAACAGGAAAAATACCACTGGGAGTTCATTTTCCTTGGCGCAAATATTGATGCAATTGATACCGCTGAAAGCTTCGGTATCAAGCCCAACCGGTCAGCAAACTATCGGGCTGACAGCTCTGGCATTAACACA
>DMJC01000023.1 GCA_003451915.1 Clostridiales bacterium | reverse complement strand
CTACTACACTGATAAAAATGGTCATGATGTTGATAATATTGTCGATCTGCTCGAGTATAGAAGCCATGTTCTGGCTGAGGTAAACCTCGCGCTCGCTGTTGCCATGGCGCATTTCCAGCATGCGGATGACAGCCGCGCCGGCGTCGCCTGTAATCTGTGCTGATGTTGCCATCACATTGATCGAGGTGATCTTATCTTCACTGCCTAAGATGCGCTGAGCATTTTTGAAAGGCGAATAAACAAAAAACGGGATCTTGGCTTCGCTGGAATCAAGGCCATATGCGGACATCATACTGGACTGCTGTGACGTGATTGACTCGCAGACCCCGATAATGGTTGTTTTGACCAGTTTACCGCCGCTGGTCATAGTCAGCGACTCACCGACGACATTTTCACGGCCGAAAAGTTCAACCGCACCAGTTCTGTCAATGACGGTGACCGGTCGGCCATCGGTATATTCGATGGCGGTAAACAGGCGGCCATAAAGCAGGTCAATGCTGACAAAATTGTTATACTCCTCATCGATTGCCGACAGATAAATCCGTCTTGACCGGTCGTCGGAAGCGCCGGTTGCCACGGCTTGCAGTGATGCTGTCACATGCTTGATCAAGTCAGTCCGGGCCCGGATAGCTGTAAGGTCGCTCTGAGTAATGTAATCCTTGGGTTGCGCAGCATTGGTCCGCACACGGATCATCACCGTTGAACCTCCGATCTGGTCAAACTGGCCGAGCACTTCGCTTTTGCCGCCCTCGCCCAGCGACACGATAGCAATAACCGAGGCAATCCCGACGATGATGCCAAGCATGGTCAGCAACGCACGCATTTTATTGGCCAGCAGACTGGCAATGGCCATTTTCAAGCTTTCCAAAAACATGTTCAGTTCACCCCCATTAACGGGATGGGGGCATTGAGGCCACTTGTATCGTGGATCAGCTGTCCATCACGGAAATAGACAATCCGACTGGCATAGGCAGCAATTTCAGCCTCATGGGTGATCAGAACAATCGTCGATCCTTCCTGATTCAGCTGGCGGAAAACCTTCATGATTTCATAGGATGACTCACTGTCCAGATTGCCCGTTGGTTCATCAGCCAACAGCAGCGCAGGGTGCAGAACCATAGCCCGGGCGATCGCCACCCGCTGTTTCTGGCCACCGGAAATCTCGTTCGGGCGATGGCGAAGCCATGGCGTCAGACCGACTGCATCCAAGGCCTCGCGGGCTCGTTTTCCCCTTTCCCGGCGGCTGATGTCAGCATAAACCAAGGGCAGCTCAACATTCTCCTGAAGATTTAGTTTGGGTAACAGATTAAACGACTGGAAAACAAACCCGATCTCGCGGTTGCGGATTCTGGCAAGCTCATTGGGGCCAAGGTCAGTAATGCTGGTGCCGTTGAGTGTGTATGTGCCGGCATCCTTGCGGTCAAGGCATCCGAGAATATGCATCAGCGTTGATTTGCCCGATCCGGATGGCCCCATGATGGCGGTAAACTCGCCGCCGCTGATATCGAGGTTGATACCTTTGAGCGCAGTAAATTCGACCTTGCCGGTTTTGTAGGTTTTCCAGACATCACGGATGGTGATGACCGGTTCTGTATATTTGTTATCTTCAAGCATTCAGGTAACCTCGCGTACCTCAAGCCCGTCAGCCAGATCGTTGGTCGGGCTGAGCACGACTTTTTCACCTGCGGACAGGCCAGACAGAACCTGGGCATACAATGCAGACTGAATACCCGGTACGATAATCCGTTTTTGCAGCCGGCCATCAGGCAACAGGACAAAGACGAAATATTCGCCAAGTTCTTTTTTCAAAGCTTCAGCCGGGACCAGGAGGACATCATCAGCTGACGCTGTCTGGATTTCGGCTTCAATTGTAAAACCTAATGTCAATGACGTCAGATCAGCGCCAAGGATGCTCATCTCGAGTTCGATCATCGGCTCAGAAGAGAGACCGCTGACCGACGAGGTCATGTTTCCGAGCAGGTTTGAGGAACTCGAGCCGGTCAGGTCAACATTGCTGGCAAAACTGCCTTTGCGGGTGATTTCGCCACCCCAGGCGCGCCCGTCCTGTGTATAGGAGTCTGGCATGCCGACGGCCAGCTGGCTGGCATCAAAGCGGTTCGCCTGGAAAAATGCCTTGGGACGGGTGTTGTCATAAATAACGGCCACAGGTTCGCCGGCAACTGCGGGCAGACTCGCGGTCCCGCCCAGCAGGCTGCTGAGCGAATTCGATGACGCAGAAGCTGTCCCGGTATATTCGCCGGGTTCGGCATCAAGTTTAGCGACTATGCCGTCGATTTCGGCATAGAGAACCTCAACAGCATTGTCCAAAGCCGCCTGTGCTTGTTGTTCAGCTTGAATGGCCGCTGCCAATGCACTCTGGGCTGTCGAGGCTATGCCGGATACCTGGCTGCTTAAGCTGCTGCCGCCGGCCAGCAAAGTCAGCATGCCGGGGTCGCTGATCAGGTTGGTCAGGCCGCTGGTGGCACTGCTCATCTGGCTGACATTTTTAGACAAAGCATCCAGTTGCTTTTGATAATCAGGACTGACCGAAATGGTGCTGTTGAACTGGGTCAGTACAGCCTGAATCTGAGCGGCTGCTTCTGGCGAACTTGTGTCAATGGCCAAAAGTTGTTCAGTCAGAACGGCGAGTGTTTCTTCATCCAGAGTCAATGCCGTGGGAGACTCGCTGAGCAGCCCGCCCAGGGCAGATGTGGTACCGCCGAGACCTGCGGTCAGGCGGCTTAGCTGCTTTTGCAGATTGCTGAGTGTCTTCTGGGTTGAGCTGCTCTGGCTGCTGGCCAGATCGGTCATTTTCTCAATGGCATCTTCGGCTTCCTGGCGGGCATCCTGAGCTTTTTTCAAGTTGTCATGAAATTCGGTCAAGTCAAAAGTGACCAGCGGATCGCCGGCTTTGAATTGATCGCCGGGCTGGGCCAGCACATCTTTAACCAGTTGACGGCTGATTGATGTTTCCTGAACATCGCCTGGACGGATCATGGCAGTAATCGTCATGGTGCTGCTGATATCACCGGTCGACAGTTCAGTTGTCCGGACAGCAGGCCGGCGGTCTCGCGTCAGCGTGTAAGTCAGATAGGCAGCCGGCGCCACGACCAGAACCAGTATGATGGCAATGCCGCGGCGTATGAGGCGGCCGCGGCGATGATCTGTAATTTGTGACATGAAAGATCTTCCCTTCGTCTGAATAAAAATCCGGTGAAGTGCAACAGGACTATTATACCATTATAGTTGTGGCAGAAATGTGTATGATATAATAAGGTTCACTTAATTAATGGAGGACGCCAGCCGGATGCCAGATTTGAAGACTGTTTTAAATATTCTGCAAAAAAAACGCTGGCTGTTGACATTAGCTGCCGCACTGCTGATTATCGGTGTTGCCGCTCTGATCGGTTTCTGTTTCAGGATGCCGGATCAACTGGCCGGCCAGACGACTACCGAATGGCCGCACGATGAGTATGACCTGTCTGAGGTACCATCTGTTGCTTTTGAACGTGGCAACTCCCTGGTCGCTGGTACTGCCGGCCCTTTTCGCATTATTAATCCGCTTTTTTCGACAGCTGAGGGGGAAAATGATGCTGCTTCGCTGATTTTTGAATCATTAGTCCTGATTGATGAGACTGGTGATCCGGAAGGGCTACTGGCTTCATCGTGGACTTATGAGCCCGAAACTCATCAAATCATATTCATCCTGCGTGATGATCACACCTTCCGTGATGGCCGTGTCCTGAATGCGAACGATGTCGTTTTCACCTATCAGTGCTTGCTGGCCGCTTCATATGACGGGCCGATGCAAGGCCGTTTCGACAGCATCACCGCAATATCGCGCGGTCAATCAGCCAGCGAAGTGATTTTCACCTTGAATTCTTCTGTTGTGCAGCCTGATTTCCGGTTATTTACAGTTGGTATTTTAAAGTCTGATTATTATCAGCTTTCTTTAGACAAAGTCTATGAAATGGCTGATATTACGCTCGTACCAGAAGGCACCGGTGCTTATGCACTGCAGGATATGAATGAAACTGAAATTTTCCTGAGCTTGCGCAGCGGCTATGGCAGTCTGATCAAGACAATTGCCATCCGCAAAGTCGACTCGGCTGATAAATATGCTTTATTGCAGACCGGCGAGCTCGACATTGTGCGAAACACCTGGGATTTGCGCATGCAGTCCAGGGCCGACACATTGCCGGCTTATCATCTGACTCGCTTCAGTACCAGTATTGAGAGCTATTTTCTGGTCAATCCGGAACTTCAGACGTCGAATATCATCCAATTGCCATCCCAGCGCCTGGCTGTTCTGCTGACAGCAGCCGGCCGTGAACTGAGCAGTCTGCAGATCAACGCACTTGAAAGTCTGGCCGGACGCCGGCTGCAACTTTACTATTTTGCCGGGCTTGATGATAATATTATGAAGGAGAATCGTCTCAAGGCTGAACGGATCATCAACCGGCTAGTTGCCGCTGGCCTTTCTGTCGAAGCGGCAGCGCTTGACTGGCCTGAAATGGCAGCCAGGGCGAACAGCGGCGACTATGATATAATATTATTGCCGGTGACTGCGAATAATCGCCTGCCTGCAAAAACCGAGATCATGAATGAAGATATTCAACCTGGTACCTCGGCCATCATTGCTGAATACCGGCATGAAGTCTATATCGTCAGCAAACGGCTGCTGCAGGTCGGTATCAATCCTGCCAGCCACCCCTTTGCCGCTTTAGCGGGTTCATGGACCGATCATCTTGAAAATGTAATGATCCTGAAC
>DMJC01000238.1 GCA_003451915.1 Clostridiales bacterium | reverse complement strand
CTATTGACTATTTACCGCTGGACTCATTGGTTCGAAATTATCGGCATGACGAGCAGGCTCTCTGCCAGATCCTGTCCCTTGACCCGCAAGGTCAGAGAACCGGACTCCCCTGCCCGGATCACTGCCAGCGCCCGTCCCTGGTATGTTGTATAAATGCCTGTGTCAAAGCGTTCCTCACTGTAGGGGGCAGCGCTGCCGAAGCCGAGCAGCTGGCCGCTGTCAACTGTGAGGCTCAATTGCTGGTCGGCATTGGATTCGATCACCTGATTGTCACCGACTAATTCAATACGGAAAAAAACAACCTGTCCGGCCTGGACTGTTGCGCTTTCCGGCCTGATCTGCAGCCGCACCGTCCTGGTTGCTGACTGCAGTTCGTATTCGCCGACGACATGGCCCGCGTGATCAGTAGCGACAGCACGAACCGCACCGGGTTCATAGCGGGCTTTGAACAAAGCCTTACAGTCTTTCAGTTTCTGTTTACCTCGCGATCGTCCATTGATGAATAATTCAACCTGGCTGGCTGATGAATAAACCTCAATCTCGGCCTTGTTGCCGGCGCAGCCTTGCCAGGACCAGCTGTCAATCGCGTTGGTCCAGCGCCAGGTGGATTTGTAGACAGGTTCACCCGGATGGTTGACCGGTCGGACACCGATAAACGGCTGATCAGTGAGGCCCCAGACAACAGCTGCATAGCGCGCTTCGGCACCGGGTTGGCCGAGGATGTCGATCACGCCGGTCTGCGCCAGCAGCCAGGGAAATGGCTTTTCAAATGAGGCGTCAGCCTGGCGATAAGACCAGCCGCCGATGCCGACCTCGCCCAGATAATCCCAGGCTGCCCACATGAAATCACCGATCAGATAAGGATACTTTTGCACCATCGCCCAGTTGGCGGCAATATCCTGGGGGAAGGTTTCCGAGCCGTAGATGATCCGGTCCGGATGTTTCGTGCCTTCCTGGGGATATCGGCCTGAAGCGTAATTGTAGCCGGCAATGTCCAGGGCGTCGAGGCAGGGTGATGTCACCTGATCAGCTGCATCCGAGTTGGCTGAATTATTCATGTTGCTGCCAACCATCGACGTAATCATATTGAAAAAAAGGCTGCCGGTCTTCTGCGGTTTGTCCTGGTCTTTGCGGCCACCCTTTTCTTCATCATAAATGCCTTTGCCCTGGCTGGCCAGATTGATGATCATCAGGTTGATGCCGCCGGTTACCGGCCGTCCGGGATCCAGGCGGCGGAAAAGATCAGCCAGTTCTCCGGTCAGTTGCTGGCCTTTGGGTTGATAGGGCTCGGTCAGTTCGTTGCCGATCGAGTACATGATGACTGACGGGTGGTTAAAGTCACGCCTGACCAGCAGTTCGACATCCTGCTGATACCAGTCAGGAAAATCAATGGCGTAGTCGAAGGGGTTCTTGCGGATATACCACATGTCCCACGTTTCATCAATCACGTATAAGCCATACCTGTCACAGGCCCGCAGCATGGCGCGCGCCGCCGGATTATGCGAAGCACGGATGGCATTGAAACCAGCCTCTTTGATCATGCGTACCCGGCGCTCTTCAGCCTCTTCATAGCTGCAGGCGCCGAGAATGCCGTTGTCATGATGGACACAGCCACCGCGCAGCAATATTGACTGGCCGTTGACAAAAAAGCCCCGGTTCGACCAGCTGAGCTGACGGATGCCGAAAGTCACGTTATCCTGGTCAACGGTCTGGCCGTGCACTTCAAGATCAACATGACAGGTATAGAGATCAGGGGTCTCGGCTGACCAGAGCCGGGCGCTTGGAACAGTCAGTTCCAGATCGTTGCCGGTACCACTTGCGACAACTTCAGCGCCGGCACGGATTTCAACACGGGCTGTACCGGCCGTGGCCTCAGTCCGCACACGGATGACGGCCGGGTCGACAGACAAGGTGGTGATCTGAATCCCATCCGGTTCAATATGTGTCTTGTCACCCAGCAGCAGGTAAACTGGACGATAAATGCCGCTGCCGGTATACCAGCGGCTGTTGGGAAGGTTGCTGTTGTCAACCTCAACCCGGATGGTGTTTTCCTGACCAGGCAACAGCAAGTCACCGGCCGGCACAGTAAAATCAAGATACCCATAAGGGCGGCCACCGGCCAGCCGATCGTTAATATAGACCTGAATGTTGCGATAGATTCCCTCAAACAGAAAGATGACCGTCTTATCCTGCCATGTGTCCGGCACTTGAAAGTGTTTCTCATAAGTGTAGCGGCCGCCGGGGAAAAAAGCATTGGCACTGCCGCCGGGGCTGGCCGGGTCACGCTGTTCATGAATCATGGCGTCGTGAGGCAGATCCAGGAGAACGGACCGTGCTTCGTCTTGCCGCCTGAAATGCCAGTATTTACAGAAATCGATTCTTTCCATAGATCCTCCTGCGGGATAATCGTTTAATCAAGTGATCAGAAACAGACTGCCGCTTATCTCCAAAATAGATCAACAGCTTGATAAAATATATCGATTGTGTTATGACAATGGTAATATTGTCATCTCATTCACGAGGTGTTTATGAACATCGAACAAATACTGACCCATCTGGCCCACGCCACCTACGTGCCGTTTACCCTGATCAGGGATGACCGGGAAACTTTTCACAGCCCTGAGCTGACCTATCTGCCCAATCTCACCGCCCTGATCCATGCTCATGCCCTGCCGCTGGAAAAGGACGTTATTCTGGCTTTTACCGAAGAACTCCTGTGCATCGGATTTATTCGAATAAAAAACACATCTGAGCTGGTCATCATGGGGCCGGTTTCGTCGATCCCCTGCAATAACCGGCGAGCTCAGCAGATTTTAAGACGTTATGGCATACCGTCAACCCAGGCCGGCGACCTGCTGGGTTATTTTAGTAATACCCCTAAATTGTCGCTGCTGAAATTTGCCAATCTGCTGATTTTTGCCAACTATATTCTCAACCAGGAGACACTGGAGATCATGGACCTGCTGCCAGACGAATACCATCTGGAAAAAACCGACGACACGATTCCTGCCGAACAATCTGCTTTCTCAGAAGATGACCTGATCCATGACAGTCAGGAATTCGAGAAAAAACTCTACTCGCTGGTCAAGTACGGTAACACCAAAGAACTGAACGACCTCTTTGATGCGATGCCCTTTTCCGGCAATGTCGGCGTTCTGGCCAATGATCTGCTGCGCAATGCCAAAAACCTGATTATCTGTTCTATCACCATGACCTCACGGGCTGCAGTCGAGGGTGGCCTGGATTATGAAAGCTCATTGCGCCATGCCGACGCCTATCTCCAAAAGGTCGAGATGGCACCGGATGTTGCTTCGGTCTATGCTTTGCACCAGAATATGTTAAAGACTTTTACATCATTAGTTGCCAAACGCAGAATCGGCAATCCAGATTCGCCGACTGCAGTCAAAATCTACAATTATGTCGAGCAGCATCTGTACCGGAAAATCAATGAGCAGGAAATCGCCGATGCATTAGGTCTCAGCCGACCATACCTTTGCACCCAGTTCAAGCGCGAAACGGGCATGAATCTCAACGATTTCATCACCCGGGTTAAAATCGACGAAGCCAGATCTTTATTGACAACCACAAACAAATCCGCCAGCGAAATAGCAACGATGCTTGATTTTTCGTCACAGAGCTACTTTCAGGCAGTATTTAAAAAAACAACCGGCATGACACCGAAACAATACCGAACCAGCCATTATACATAATGCGATCTGGAAAGTATTGATTACAATAACGACAAAAACTGGAAAATATCGATAGAATCATGCCGATAATGATCTATACTGGTTTTATATGACACTGTTCGGATCTTCAGAATCCGCATCCAGGAGGTAGTTCATGCGCGCAATCATGATCATGTACGATTCACTTAATCGGAACATGCTGCAGCCCTATGGCTGTGACTGGACGAAAACGCCGAACTTTCAGCGGCTGGCCGAAAAATCGGTGCGTTTTGATAACTGTTATGTCGGCAGCCTGCCTTGCATGCCGGCCCGCCGTGAACTGCACACCGGCCGCAGCAATTTTCTGCACCGCAGCTGGGGGCCGATCGAGCCCTTCGACGACTCGATGCCCGAGATCCTGAAAAAAGCCGGAATATACACCCATCTGGTC
>DMJC01000110.1 GCA_003451915.1 Clostridiales bacterium | reverse complement strand
ATTGACGAAAATATCCAGACTCAACGCTGAAATAATTTCGCTGATGCGCTGCCTGGCCAGGTCGCGCGGCAGGCGAGTCCAGCACAGCAAGTTATCCATAACGGTCAGTTCTTCAAACAAAGCAATATCTTGCGGCACATAGCCAATCATTGGCCTGAAGTCACGCACATGGGCCAAGACATCACAACCATTGAACGTAATCCTGCCAGTTGTCGGCCGGGCAGCCAGGGCGATGATTTCCATCAGCGTTGACTTGCCCGAACCGTTCGGGCCAAACAAACCCAGCACCTCTCCCCGACCCAAAGTGAATGAAACATCCTGCAAAACCAGTTTGCGGCCATACCGCCGGCAAAGGTTATCGGCCTTCCATTGTTGATTCATTTTACTATCGACGTTTACTTCCGCCATGTCCAGCACTCCTCAGCGATAATAAAAATAGGCCGTGGCATCTTTGGCTTTGGCGGGATCGTCGTTAAGGTAGTGCAGGCTGACCAGCCTGGTATGGTATTGACTGCCATAGTCGGTCACTTGGTTATCATAAATATACATGACGCCGGGTTCTGCCCAACTGAGAAAAATGAATGTATGGGTTGGATCATTGCCGATACTGCCGTCTGTATCGGTCGTAAAACAGATCGCGCCAGGCTGCAGCTCATCAAGATTCAGCGACTTGACAAAGCCGCGCCTTTCCAGAGCCCTGATCAATTCAGTCGTATAATCAGTCGTGTGGGAAATGTCGCAGCCAACCTGACGCAAAGCCTCACTGGCAGTCACCACACAGGCATTTATCCAGGTGCCGTGCAAGGCCAGTGTCCGTTCCCCGACCTTGTCTCCGTTTGCCGGATCCGTCAGATAATCTGCCAAAGTAATGCAAATTCCAGTATAGTCTTTAGGAATGGGCGTCGGGGTTGGCGACGGCTTTTGAGTTGGCTTCGGGGTTGGGGACGGCGAAGGACTCGGCGAAGGTGTTGATGTTGGTGTGGGAGAAGGCGATGGGCTGGGACTTAAGGTCGGAGTCGGTGATGGCTGATGGGTTGGTGTTGCACTCGGTGCGAGCGTCGTGACCGGTGCGCGGGTTTGAACCGGTATGACCGGATAAGCACAGGCTGCCAAAAAAAACAACGTTACGGCCAATATCAGCAGGAGAACCGATCGCAAGCTTCTAGCCATGCCATACCTCAAGATTTGCATATCTGTGCTGTTTATTATATAAATAAATCATCTTAACTGCAATCTTAATCCAGCAAACCGGAGATTGAAACACATGACCCAAAAACAGATCCAATTATTCTGCAAGCTGTTTTACAGCAGCATTCATATCCCGTTAGAACTCTATATTAACGACAGGCGAGTCTTGAAAATTCCGGACAGTCTGTTGGATTTTACAGGCAACCATCTGCGGCAGTTGAAAGCTGCCGCAGATCCCATCAGTCATCTGGCGACCAGCGAAGCTTTTTACGGCATCGTCAGGTCCAGACAAACATCTGCCTTCGTCGTGATCGGCCCTGTGCCAGGTGTAACTGTGAATTCGACTGTCGTCAGGCAGATCATGAAAGACAGCAGCATTGCTCCAAAATACGAATACGAGACCGCCGATTACCTGGGTCGCATTTCACGCATGACATTTCAACAGTTTATCAAACATCTTGCCCTGGTTCATTTCGGCTTGAATGGCGATTCTGCTGAGTATGACCCATTATCCGATGAGGCAGGCGCGCCGGGAAGCTTAATCGGTTCTGCATACTCCAATAGCGTCTATCAGGCTAAAGAAGAGCAATTCTTTCATAATACATATAAATTCGAACTTGAATTCCTAAAGTGTGTTGAAGACGGCAATATCGGATCCTTGAAAAAAGTTCTCGAACGTCCGGAATCTTATCAGGAGGGCGTCATCGCTGACAGTTCTTTGCGGCAAGCCAAAAATATCTTCATCACGACGGCCACGCTAGTCACAAGAAGTGCCATACTCGGCGGTTTCGACATAGAGAGTGCCTACCAGCTCAGTGATGTCTACATCCGGGAGGCTGAGAAGCTGCTGACCATCGATGCGGTCTATCGACTCAGCGGCACAATGATCTATGACTTCACGAACCATGTGGCTAAAAGCCGGGTAGCCCGTGGTATATCCACCGATGTTGACCGCTGCATCCAGTATATTGTGCAAAACACTAATCGGCCGATCAGTGTTGCAGATGTTGCTGATCATGTCGGGCGCAGCCGGTCAAATCTGTCTCGTAAATTCAAAGCTGAACTGGGATTTGAGATGAGCGCTTATATTCGGCGCTGTAAATTGGAGGAAGCCAAGAGTCTGCTGTCATACACCGACAAGCCGATCAGTGAAATCAGCAATTACCTTTGTTTTGCCAGTCAGTCACACTTTCAGAATGTCTTCAAGAAAAAATACGGGGTGACGCCGAAGATGTTCCGGGATCGCCGGGATGCTCCATGAATCTGTTGTTTCAGCAACCTGCTTCAACTTTCAAAGAGCTGTACGCTGATCAATTTCAGTTCATCAGGATTTGCGAAAACTAATTTCAGCTCTTGATCGGTATCGACAAATTGACTGTGCAGCTTCACCGACTCAGTTTCGCCGTCACGAATAACAACTTGACCCGCTTCTATGTTGTTCAGCATGATTTTGATGATCCCGCTGCCCCGCGCGTTAATTGTTGCGTAATCCCATAAAGCATTGTTCTTGACATAGCGGAATACAGCTGTATCACCATCGGATATTCCGGTTATCCATTCACTTCCCGCATCGTCAGCATCAATCCGCGCGGTCCCCGATAGTCCGCAGGCCTGGTACCCGCAGATTATTTCACCCGAACGGAAAGGTTCGCCAATCCCCTGAGATGTCATCCTGACTTCCGGAATGCTGCCATCGGCCTGGATCGTTATTTTCTCAATACACAGCCTTCGGTTCTGCTGTACCCCCCGGCTGTTCCGATGATAAAAAACATACCACTGCCCCTGGAAACATTCGATGGAACCATGATTATTCCAGCTGGCAGGATCGCAACCGTCATTATCGATGATGATGCCTCGATAAGTAAAAGGGCCCAGCGGCGACCGACTGGTCGAATATCCGAGTGATGTAGGCTTCCCTCGCGACATGTCGGCATAGACATAGTAGTAGGTATCGCCGATTTTCCGCATGGAAGAGCCTTCATGGAAATAATGATCCTCTTCTGTCACGAGATTATCGATGATCTGGGTCTCATCAAATGAAATCATATCCTGATTCAGCTTTACACCGTGAGAAAACAGCTGACCCCAGTAATAATAGGCCTGACCATCATCATCGATGAAAACTGATGGATCAATCCCGCCGCAAGGCAGCTGAGTGGGATTGGTAAATGGACCCACAGGTTTATCAGATACTGCTACACCCTCACTATTATCGACCATACAAAAGTACAGATAATATTTTCCATCGCGGCAAATACAATCCGGTGCAAAGAGAAGGGGTGGTATGTCTATGTCTTTTATCATTTCATATTTTTCATTTTCTGCTGCCAAATCAAGACCGGCATGCATTTTCAAAATAAACGGGGTCGGCTTAGTCCAGTCTATGCCTTGATATTTTGGTGCACTTGGATCTTTAAACCACGGTACATCTTTACCTTCAAACGATACATCATGAAATGTCCACTTTTTCATATCCGCTGTGGATACAACGTGATATTTCTCGCTGCAAAAAACATTCTCCCAGTCATCGTAGCTTCCATAGATATACAGCTTGCCGTCTGGCATGACATGCGCCTCACCATCGGGCACGTGAAAGCTTAGCGGCAAAATCGGATTTCGTGTGTTTGTGTATATGCTTTGCATTTTAGTTATCTCCTTTCGTCGCAACAGAAATAGCAAATCTGCCATTGCCGAGTCCTATCCTTTTACCATCTGGTAAACGTAGAAATGCAGTGGAATTAGCTGGAGCACTGCCAGAAATCAAGATTTCCCCTCCCGCTTTTTCCCAGCACAAATCAATCTTCCCCCTGATGCTGTTGTAAGATCCTTCCACCTTTATCAATGGAATGTCATATTCCGGGGAAATCAGAATTTGATCATACCCGATACCGGAATTCTGGATACCCAGGAC
>DMJC01000193.1 GCA_003451915.1 Clostridiales bacterium | reverse complement strand
ACTCCAGATCGTACGGATTATAGAAAAAGACCGGACAGCCAGGCTTGATGATGCCGGCTTTTTCCGCAGCGATTTCGGCCATGGTGTTGCCCAGGCGATCCATATGGTCAAAACCGAGGGCGGTAATCAGGCAGGCCAGCGGCTGACTGATGATATTGGTCGAGTCCAGCCGGCCACCCAGACCTGTTTCTAAAACAACAACGTCACAGTGCTTGTTGGCATAATGCAAAAAGCCGGCGGCTGTCAGTAATTCAAATTCTGTGGGGTGTTCATAACCGTCGGCAAGCATCTGGCTGACTGCGCTGCGAACTTGGCTGAGTGCGGCAGCAAAATCAGCCGGCTCGATTTCACCGGCTCTTTCATCGGCCTGCAATTGCTGCAGACCATGTAAGCCTTCAATAACACGGATGCGTTCGGTCAGCCTTTCCAGATAAGGCGATGTGAAAACGCCGGTCCGATGGCCGGCTGCCGCCAGGATTGCGGCGCAATAGCTGGAAACCGAACCTTTGCCGTTGGTGCCAGCGATGTGAATGCAGCGCAGATCCTTTTCCGGATGACCCAGCAGATCCATTAGGCGGTTCATACGATGAAGTCCCATCTGGATGCCAAAAGCCAGTGAAGAAGATAACCAGTCGCGGGCTTCATCAAAGTTCATGCTGCTGTTTCTCCTCGGGTGCTGTCCTGTGTGTAAAGATGAATAATTTACTGAAAACATAGTTGCCGACCATGACCAGAACCTGGGTGATCAGTTTGGCATAGGCTAATCCTTCATCACCCGGTGAAAAATGGAATGCGGCTTTAAAGCCGATCAGGTCATACAGTAAAGCCATGGCACCATACTCGAAAGCGAGCGAGACGAGGATGCGTGATGAAAAAAACTTCCATAGCTCTTGCCAGATCGATCCATGCGAGTGAAACACAACGATTCGATTGGTGAAAAATGCAAACAGCATTGCAGCAGCGATCGCCGGTATATTGGACAGGTACCAGCGATCCTTGCCGAAAACCATCGTCAGCAAGGTAAAGACACCGACATTGACCAAGGTGGCCGCTACACCGGCGATCACATAAATGATAACCTCCCGGCTGAAAAGAAATCGTATGATGCGCTGAAAGAACGCCATGATATTATGCATACTATTCCACCCTGCGAATTTTTGGCTGTTTCGGCGGGGCAGTCGGTTCATCATCTTCATGTTTGCCGCGAATCACCAGCCAGATGATCACGCCGATCAAGATCAGGCAGAGTGCTCCGAGCAGCATAGCGACCAGCGCCCAGCCGCCAAAACCTGATGGTGCCGGTGTGTCACCGGTTTCCGAGGTTGTCGGGGTTGTTGTCTCGGTCGCAGTCGGTTCTGTCGTTTCAGAAGGCGTTGTACCGCCGGCATAGAGCGACAGTAAACGGGATGCTGTATCATAGATGTAAAAATTCTTCTCTCCGTCGTTGTTCATCAGATATAACAGCATCTGACCGGCCGGTAAAGTGGACGACTGCCAGGCCTTAACCGGACTGCCATTGACATCAAACGTTGTTTCGTCGAATCCTTCAGGGATCGATGTCAGGCCGTCCGGTGACAAGATCGGAAATGCTATAGCCGGCAGGGATAGTGTTAAAAAGGGCTTATACTCCCCGCTTGTACCGTCGAGATAGAAAAATCCAGCCGCTCCACTCTCATTTTGCAGATAGTAAAGCGTCAAGTCACCTTTGATCGCACGGTAGGCCGGCACGCTCTGGCCGCCGACCGAGTCGAGCGTACTGTAAAAGCCGCCGGGAATCGGCGTACCTTCGGGCAAGTCGATGATCGTATATTGACCGTCTGGCTGATTAATGGTCACACCCGGTGTTGGCGACGGGCTGGGCGATGGCGACGGAGCTGCGCGCGTGACAGTGATCGTATAGGTTTTCTTGTTTCCGTTTTCGGCTTGAACCACTATATTAATTTTATTTTCTCCATAGATTAAATTATTATTACCGGTAACCGAAATTACTTTAGCTTTGCTATCTGCAGGTGTAGCACTCACAATAACATTATCGACATCCATTTCAACAGCAAGTGAATAATTAGTAATGTTTGATGTAAAAGCTGGCGTTAAGTTACCTGGATTCACTTCTAATGATTTAAGATTGTTGTTGTCGGATTTAACATCAGGTGCATAAATAGTAACTGATAATGAAAGTTGACTTGAACCAATATTAATATTTATCGGATTAAGATCTTGATCAGAGAAACCCTCAGTACTTATCAAATTAAATGTACTAGTTCCAGTTTGATTAGCTTTAAAATAAACACCAACTAAATATGTAGCGCTACTAACAGGTAAAGTTTCAAGTGTTTGCTTTTCTGGCCAATACATTGTGACTACACCAGTTTGAGAATTGTTTGTTACTGATAAACCAATGGTGCTATTTACCAATAGAATAGTTTTAACATACGAAAACATTGCTGGGTCATAACTTATTTCTAAAGGACCAAAACTTGCCAAACCAGAAACAGGTGCGTTATTTATCTCAATAACTACTCTAAATTCATCACCTTTATCAATTGGATCAGGTTTTATTCTTAAAAAAAGATTACCTGATACAGGTTCTGCAAATGTTACTATTGTGATTGAAAATAAAATAAGTAAAGGAAGTAGTAATGACAATAATACAATAAGTATTTTCTTCATAAATCCTCCGTTAATTCTGATTAATTTCAAATGCATGCAAAAGATATCTACCAATAATAGCAAAATCGATTGCATTTGTTTTGTTGTCTTTATTAACATCACTGGCTTGTAAATAATTACTAATAATGTGTTTTTTCTTAAGTAAATGCCAACTGATCGTTGCGAGATCAATTGCATTGATCTTGCCATCACCGCTCGCATCGCCATATAGAATAACAATATACTCTTTAGCAATCGAATTTCCCGACATCAGTCTTACACTGCAGCCTGTTCCGACCAGCCCTGTGCATGGGCTGCCATCAGCATTGACAACAGCAACGTTGTACCCTGCCGGGGCTGTTAATCCAGCTGTGATATTGGCAGCAGTATTTTGGCCATTCTGCGGATTGAGCCCGGTCACTGTCGATTCACTGACACTGAATTCTGTGCTGCTCAGAACCGGTGCCGGAGTCGGCGTAACTGTCGGTGTTGGCCACGGAGAAGGTGTCACGGTTGCTGGTGCTGTCGGCGTCGCAGATGGTACCGGTGTCACGGTTACAGTAGGTAAACCGGTTGGGGTAGGACTCGCTGACGCAGTTGGTGCAATCGTTGGCGACGGCGTCGGGGTCGGTGTAACTTCGATATTTTTACGAACAATGGTTAGGTTGTAAGTGCGTTTGTTGCCATTCTCAGCTGTCACAACGAGGCTGACCGTATTTTCTCCGACCGGCAGTTGAAGAGTTCCTGCACCGGCGATCGATGCCTTGGTGGTGACCGGTGTTGCTGTAACCGAAACGCTGGTCACATCATTATCAACGATCAGACTGTATGGTCCGGTGTTGGCCGGATCAAAGGTCGGTGTCAGAGGATATGAACCGACTGTCAGTGACTTCAGCCAGTTATTGGGATTACCGGTCGAGGGCAGCTGACAGGCTGTTGATGGCATACTGTTAAAAACTGGGATAATAAAAGTCATTGACTCGCCGATCATGCCCATGTTGACATACGCATTGTAAATGCTTCGCGATTCCACATACGGGGCATAGATACTGCCCATGTACTGATGCCAGTAAAGCCCGTTATAGCTGTTGTCGACATCGAATTTCTGCAGGTACAGTGTGTTTTGACCGACGTTGATATAACTGTTGCCGATAAACAGCGATCCGGCTACGATAGAGCGCAGGCGGTTGTTCCAGGGAATAATTGTTGCTGCCTGATTTTCCTGATATGTTGGATTAAACTCAACGATTGGAAACAAATGCTTACTTTTATCTTTCGCATAGATCAGTCCATTTCTGATATTGCCAAGAAGAAGCGTGCTGCTATAAGCACCGATATTGTAAAAATTGTAAATCCCGTCCAATGCCGTGTCATCGGAAGTCGGCGTGTAGACTTCACCCCGTTTGAGATAGGCCGCGACCAGATCAGCTGAAAAAGTGCCGCTGACCGATGAACTGCCATTGCTGCCGACTTCAATGCGGCTGCGCGAAGCCAGGTGATACGGACTGACTTTTGAATAGTCGGCAGCCTTGAGAAATGCCTGTGAATACAGCATCGTCCTCATCTCGCCAGAAGCGGCATCGATGTAGTCAAAGCTTTTATTGCCCATAAAAGATCCGCTGAGAATTTTTTCAATGCCTGTGATCGTTTGTGTCGCCGGCTGGTAATTCAGGGCTTCAAACTGGAAGAAGCGGGTGATCATCGTGCTGCTGAGAAAATTGCGCGGATCCATGTAATATTTGATGACATCCCGGTTGCACATGACCCAGGTTGAGCCATCATAAACTGTCCAGGTATTGGTCGCCCAGTCATAGGCACCTTCATCCGTTGAACGGTATCCGTCAATCCCGAAAGTTCCGTCACTGGTTGAGATCAATGAACGTCCAGGGTAGTTCTCATTTTCGATGACGACATTCCAGTCCAGATTGGTATGCAAGGCCTTAAAAAGCCAATTGGGATAAAGAGCATGCAGTTCACGCAGGCCAGCTTTGTAACTTTCCGGGAATCCCTCTGCTGACAACAGCTCTTCGAAATCAACCGTTGTGGTCGGCGTGGTCTCACTGGTTGTCCCGGTCACGCTGGTTTCGCTCGAGCTGGTTTCGCCGGACGTCGACTCAAGAATGCTGGTTTCAGCAGTTACAGACTCAAGGAAACTGGATTCAGAACTGGAACTCGTTTCACTAGCTGCCAGACTGGTTACGGATGTGGTTTCAGATGACGTCACTTCAGCAGTCGTCGTGGTGGCCACAGGATCCAGCGTGATAAAACTGGCGACGACATAGCCGGATAAGGTCGAACCTGAATAAACAAGAGTAACCCGATACCATTGGTCACCATAAGGGCTGACATATTCACCGGCCGTCACTGCATTGACCTGAACAGCATGATCCAGGTAAACTGTGCAGAGTTTGTCATAGGAAGTGCCCGGACCGCTGCGGATGTTAGCGGCACTGACCGTAACTGTGCCGGTTCGCTCCATTGCCGTTTCCGCTTGAACGAAAATGCCTGGTGCTGCAAACGGCCCGACTTGAATCAGAACCATAGCGGCCAGCAAGACGACAACCAACCATTTCAGGCGACTGTTGAACAACTTCTGATAGGCTGTCTC
>DMJC01000078.1 GCA_003451915.1 Clostridiales bacterium | reverse complement strand
ATATCACCTTGCTTAAATTCATCGGTATCAATCCGGTGCTGGTTCATGGCGGCGGGCCAGATATCAATGCCATGCTCGACAAACTTTCGATCAAGTCAGAATTCCGCAAAGGCCTGCGGGTCACAGATGCTGAAACCATGACGGTCGCACAAATGGTCCTGGCCGGCAAAACCAATAAAGAGATCGTCGCCCGGCTAGGTCAGAACGGTGCCAAAGCGATTGGCATCTGCGGCATTGACGGACGGCTGATCGAATGTGAGAAGTTGACAGCCGACAGCGATGGCAATCCGCTGGACATAGGGTTTGTCGGTAAAATAACACGGATCAACACCAAAGTCCTGCAGACCCTGGCCAACGATGAATATATTCCGGTCGTCGCACCGATCGGCGTCGGCCCGGACGGTGAGAGCTACAACATTAATGCTGATACGGTAGCCAGTGAAATTGCCGCAGCGCTGAAAGCTGAAAAACTAATGACACTGACCGATGTGGAAGGTGTCAAAATAAAAAGTGAAAAGGGCGAAGATGTCGTCATTTCGACTTTGAACGAGCAGGAAATCAATGACTTGATCAACCGCGGCGTCATCAGCGGCGGCATGATCCCGAAAGTTCTCGGCTGCCTGGATACTGTACGACGAGGTGTCGGCCGTGCCCACATCATCGACGGCCGGATTCCGCACTGCCTCTTACTGGAAATATTCACCAACAAAGGCATCGGGACCATGATAACTCAGGAGCGCAAGCCCTATCACACCGGAGAGATCATCTGAAACACCAGGAGGAAAAGACGATGGCCAGTGATCCGATCTTACAAGAAATAATCACACTTGATGAGCAATATTATTTGAACTGTTTTGGCACACGAATGCCGCTTTGCGTTGACCATGGCGAAGGTGTCTGGGTTTTCGGAACTGATGGCAAACGTTATCTGGACATGATCGGCGGACTTGCCGTCAATGTGCTGGGCCATGCCCATCCTCGCCTGGTTCAGGCAATAACCAGCCAAGCCGCCAAGGTGATCCACTGCAGCAATTATTATTATAACGAGCCACAAACCCGCCTGGCTAAACGTCTGGCTGCCTTAACCGGCATGGATCGTGTCTTTATCGGCAACAGCGGTGCTGAAGCCAATGAGGCTGCGATCAAGCTCGCCCGGGGATATTTTCATAAAAAAGGCCAGCCGCGGGTCCAGATCGTTTCCGCCCTTATGTCCTTCCACGGCCGTACGCTGGCCACGGCAACCGCCACCGGCCAACCAAAATACAGCGCCCCTTTTGCACCGTTACCAGCTGGTTTTGTTCATGTCCCTTATAATGATCTTGATGCATTGCGCGCTGCGGTCAACGACAAAACCGGCGCTGTCATGCTCGAACTGATCCAGGGTGAAAGTGGCGTCCGGCCTGCAGATCCAGCCTTTGTGCGGTTTGCTGAACAGCTCTGCCGGGAGACCGGCGCACGGCTGATCATTGATGAAATTCAGACTGGCATGGGCAGGACCGGTCATTTTCTGGCCAGTCAGTTTTATGGTGTGCAGCCTGATATTATCACATTGGCCAAAGGTCTGGCCGGTGGCGTGCCGATCGGCGCGGTGCTGGCCAGCGAGGATACTGCCAGTGGCTTTACGCCAGGCGACCATGTCAGCACCTTCGGCGGCAACCCGCTGGCTTGCGCGGCTGCACTGGCGGTTCTCGATGAGTATGAGGCAAGCGGATTGGTCGCTGCCGCTGCCGAACGAGGCGAACAGCTCGCTGCAGCTTTACGTGGCTTGATGGCCCAACTGCCTGAAGTAATCGGTGAAGTCCGCGGTGCCGGCCTGATGATCGGTCTTGAACTGGTCAAGCCAATCGCTGTCGCAGTCAAAGCCGGTATGATGGCTAAAGGCTACCTTGTCGGCTCGGTTGGCGCTTCCGTCATCCGACTGCTGCCACCCTTGATTTTACCTGAATCGCTGATAGCTGCTTTCACAAAAGATCTTGAAAAAACCATCCAGGAGGTAAGCCTATGAAACACTTGATCAGTCTCGGCGACCTGACATCTGAACAGTTTTATCAGCTGCTCGATCTCGCCGACCACCTCAAAGCATTAAATAAAGCCAAAATCCCGCATCCGGTTCTCGCTGGTAAAACTCTGGGCATGATTTTCGCCAAATCATCAACCCGGACTCGTGTATCATTTGAAGTCGGCATGTACCAGCTTGGCGGTTATGCGCTCTTTCTTTCGACACAGGATATCCAACTTGGCCGCGGTGAGCCGATTTCCGATACAGCCGGTGTCATGTCCCGTTTTCTTGATGGCATCATGATCCGGACATTTGCCCATCAGGATGTGCTCGATCTGGCCAGTTATGGTACCATACCGATCATCAACGGGCTGACCGACCTGATGCATCCCTGCCAGGCACTTGCCGACCTGATGACCATCCGCGAACACAAAGGACAGCTGCACGGGCTCAAACTGGCCTATCTCGGTGATGGCAACAATGTCGCCAACTCGCTGCTGCAAGCCTGCAGTAAAGCCGGCATGGATATCGCCGTCGCTTCGCCGGCCGGTTACACCTGTGACCCCGGCTGTATCGCCGAAGCTCAGGCTGAAGCAGCTTTACAGGGCAGCAAGGTTATTCTGACCGATGATCCATTCGAAGCCGTTCAGGGTGCCGACGCCATTTATACTGACACTTGGGTCAGTATGGGCCAGGAAGCCGAGAAAGCCGTACGGCTGCCTGTCTTCTCAAGTTATCAGGTGAATGACGCCATCATGGCTGCTGCAAATCCTGGTGCTGTATTTCTGCATTGTCTGCCAGCCTATCGTGACCTCGAAGTCACCGAATCGGTCATCGATGGTCCGTCTTCGGTCATTTTCGATGAAGCCGAAAACAGGCTGCATGCCCAAAAAGCTGTTCTGGTTTCGTTGCTGGCACCCGGTTGCAGCCTGCCTGAACATCCATGACTCACGGGGAACTGCTGATCCGGCAGGCAACCGACGCAGACGCGCCCGAATTGCTTGAGCTGATTCGCATTGCAATGGCTGTATACGCCCGTAACTCAGGCATCGGCACATTGCTTGAATCGCAGCTTGAGACATTGGATGAAATGATCGCTCATATACATGCTGATCATGTCCTGGTCGCTGAACGGCGCGGACACCTGATCGGCACCGTCCGACTGGTACATGGCGAAGACGATACAGCATATTTCAGCCGGTTCGCCGTGTTGCCTTCCTTACATCTCAGCGGTGTCGGCAAACACATTTATCAGGTCGCGGAAGAATGGCTGCGCAATCAGGGTGTTCATTATGTTCGCCTGCACACTGCGCTGAACAACCAGCCGCTAGTCGCTTTCTACGAGTCGCGGGGATTTCGTTTGATCGAAACAAAAACCACACGTGGCTACCCGCGAGGGCTTTTTCAGAAGGAACTCAACTAACATGGTGAAGGGTGAAGGGTGAAGGGT
>DMJC01000265.1 GCA_003451915.1 Clostridiales bacterium | reverse complement strand
GCACTGTTGCTCATCATCCTGATGACCTTTTCAGTACTGGCGGGCTGCGGCCAGAATGGCGGACAGACCGCCGGTGAGGCAGAAACGTTCAGCTGGTGGCTGTATGGCAGCGAGGACAGTTCCTACTATCCGACCTATCAGGAAAACCCGGTCGTCCAGTATATGCTCAGCAAAGCCTATGGTCCGGATAAAAAGAAGCTGGCGCTGGAATTTACGTCACCGGTGACCGGCACTGAGCAGGATAGCTTCAACACAATGCTGGCCACGGGGGACTACACTGATGTCATGGATCTGACAGCCTACACCGGTTCGATTGTCGACCTTTATCAGGAAGGCATCATCCTGGACCTGACCGAGTACGTTGAAAAATACATGCCCAACTACAAGGCTCTGGTCGAAGCCAACCCGGTCATCGCTCAGGCGGCTATAACCCTGATTGACGGTGAGAAAAAATATCTGCAAGTGATCGGTACGGGTGACCCGGCGGAAATCAACTGGTGCGGATACGCCTACCGACGCGACTGGATCGTCAAGTATGGCACCAATCCCAAAGATGGCAGCGCTTTCAGCGGTTCTTATCAGGCTACCCTGCCGGATGGATCGCCTAACAAAGACAGCTGGGTCGACAACGTGGTTTTTCCCAGCGGCGGCAGTGATCCGGTTTACATCAGCGACTGGGAATGGATGTTCGAGATATTTACCCGGGCCATGGCCGAACAGAACATAACCGATGGCTATTGTCTTAGCATTCCCTATTCCGGATTTGTGTCGATGGGTGATCTGGTCTGCGCCTTTGGCGGCGGCGCTCCGCAGTGGTACAAGAACAAGTCTGATCAGATCGTTTTCGGCGGCACAAGTGATGACTTTCAGGTCTATCTGCAGGCTATGAGCACCTGGTATAAGAATGGCTGGATGGATCAAGCATTCACTGAGCGTTCAGCAGACATATTTTATCGCATCGATGACACCAAGGTTCGCCAAGGCAAAGTCGGTCTGTGGCTCGGCCTCCACTCCCAGCTGATGGGCCGGCTGGATAACGGTGAGGGTTATGCCAAGGACTCGATCGTTTTCTCAGCCCGTCAGCCGATCAATGACATCTATGGCTCTGCAGCTCAGCAGAATGTTGAGCCCTATGCCTACTATTCAATTTCCCGGATCGGCCAGGCAGTGGCAATTTCCAGCAAAGCCAAAGACAAGGATCTGGCAGCGCTATGTTCATTCATTGATTTCCTGTACACCGAAGAAGGCGGCGTCATGAAAATGATGGGCCTGAACAAGCAGCAGTATGAGGAAAGCAAGAGTGAATTTTATACAAAATACGGTCTTACGGAAGGTGCCCATTATCGTCTGCCGGACAGCGAAGTCAAGGATGGTAAAATCTATTCGTATGTTGACAAGATTGTTGCTGACACAGGAACACTCAAACAAGCCAGTACAGCTGTCAAACTTAAACCAGGTTACGATTTTGTCTCGCTGCGGCGCGAAAGCGGATCAGACCAGTTGATGGCGAATTACAAACAATGGGTCGTTTATACGAATGACGGGTATCTTGATCAACCCTTCATCAGGCAGCTGTCTCCGGATAACATGAAAACCCAGTCAAAAACGATGAATAATGTCAATGAATTCATGAGCAAAAATGTCCCGTTATTCATCAAGGGTGATAAAGATCCGTTCAATGCTGAAGACTGGCAGTCGTTCGTGAAAGCGCTGAACAAGTATAACCCGGCAAAAGTGACAGCAATGTATCAAGAACTGTTGGACAACCTGAATAAGTGAAAAGTGAAAAGTGAAAAGTGAAAGGTGAAAGGTGACGGAAGTATATCCTGAATCACTCACTTATGCGCCGCAGGCGCTTCAATGAAGATACAAGATTCCTATCCGCTACCCTTCACTTTTCACTCTTCACCATTCACCAAAAAAGAAGGAGGAACACAACCATGAAACACGCCCCGAAGTTCTACGCTCTGCTCGCCGCCCTGCTGGTGCTGCTGCTGGCCCTGACGGCCTGCGCGCCCACCCCGGCAACAACAGCCCCGACGACCACAGCAGCACCGACCACAACCGAGACGACGGTGCCGACCACTGAGCCGGAGTCCACTGATCCGGTCGACACAATCACCGAGAACATGTTCAGCTACAGCTTCACAGCTGAGGGTTACGGTGAATTTGTTTTCTACTTCCACTTCTATGAGGAGGATCCGGTTCTCGGCAAGGTGTTTTTCGCCGGTCTGAGCAACAACCGCGTCAACTTTGCCGGTACTTACACGGTGGAAAAAGTCGATTATGCCTACGCCTGCTTCCCTGATCGCGACGCGGCGATTGCAGAAGGCGGCAAACCGCTCGAAGGAACAGCGCCCTACACCGTCTCCTTCTTTGACTGGGACGGCAACGAGCTCGGCAAGTGCGGCTATGACGGCACGATCCTTTACAATGACATGAAGGAAGGCTCGATCATCTATTCACAGGGTGGCGCACCGGTTTACTATAACCGTGATACGGAAGGTAAATTTGCCGAAACCTACACTGGTGAGCTCGGCGTCCGCTTCCTGGAATTTGTGGCTGACGAAGATGAAACATCAACGCTGCTGATCGCCCACAACAAAACCTACACCGATCTGGTCGGAGCGATGATCGAGGGCACCTGGACCGTTGAGAAAAAGGCTGACGGCGGCCTGGACTTTGTCCTGAAACCGAATGACAGCACCGACACCGGCGCGAAGGTTTCCGTACCTGCTGACAAGAAAACCTGCACATACACCGCTGACGGCGGCGATGCAGTGGCCATGACCAACATCCTGCTGGCAGGCCCGCAGCTGGCTGCCACCTTTGAAGGCATAGCCAAGATCGTCAAGTACAACATGGATGCAACCATTACCCTGAGCCTGTTTGACGACAATACCTGCACAGTTGTAGCCAGTCTGGCCGGCAACAAGCTGGAACTGGACAAAGGAACCTACAAAAAAGACAGCTATAACTTTGTCTTTGATTTTGAAAAGGGCGAAGATGTCACAACAACACTCGATGCAGCTGCCAAGACGCTGAATGTCCAGTATAAAATCACCGGAACCGATATCGGTGACATCGATACAATGTTGACGGTAAAAAAGTAACAAGTAACGAGTAACGAGTAACAAGTAACAAGTGTGGATTGGGTGGTCATGAAACATTGGAATAATGGGTCATGGCCATCCATTTTCAAAGTGAAAAGTGAAGGGTGGCGGCTTCGCCGCCCGAAGCATCGCCGAAACCACCTATAGACGAAATCCGGCGATTCCGGGCAAAGCGGAGATTTCGTGTAATCCGCAAAGTTAAGAATAACGGAATAACCCTGAAATGCCGGTAAATCAGCAACTGGCGATTCAGAAAGCATATAAATAGAGATATATTTACACGAAATCTCCGCTTTGCGCGGAACTGCCCGATTTTGTATAGATAGCCCAACCCTGCCAAACAGCATGAATCTGACATCAATCCGACACAACCGGTCGGTTATAATGGAAGAAGTAACATCAACCTAACTCGATCCTTGTTCCTTGTTCCCTGTTCCTTGTTACTTGTCCTTTCACCTTTCACCTTTCACCATTAAAGGGGGAGAACCATGGCCAAATCACGCACCAGCTCCACAGGGACCACCGTCGTTTACCGCGAGCCCAAGATGCCCTGGAAGATCGACTTCCAACGCAACTGGGTGCTCTATGCGCTG
>DMJC01000006.1 GCA_003451915.1 Clostridiales bacterium | reverse complement strand
TTTGTGCTTTAGACACCTGAACCAATTATAAAATGAAATCTCCAGGAACCGGAAGCAGTCATTTCACATTTCGAAAGCCGGGATGTGCACCAATCACAATCCCTAAGCACGAACCGATTAAATTATCTTACGTCAGATTAGTTAAAGAGGTAGTCGAAAGTGAGGAAAATGAACATGAGAACAATTGATGAGTATTGCAAGCTGCCCTATCGGCTAGAAATTATTGAAGACACTGCCGAAGGTGGTTATGTCGCATCTTTCCCCGAATTAAAAGGTTGTATAACCTGCGGTGAAACAATCGAAACTGCAGTTGCAGCTGCTTACGATGCAAAAAAGGCTTGGCTGCAGGCAGCATTAGAAGATAGTTACCCTATCCCTGAGCCGATCACAGATGATGCCTACTCTGGACAATTTAAGTTCCGTATGCCGAAGTCTTTGCATAGACAACTCGCTGAGAATGCCAAACGTGAAGGTATCAGCATGAACCAATATTGTTTGTATCTGCTGACCAAATACGACGTGGCCCATTCAAGATAATATTCGATTATAAACGCACGAAATAACACATGGAAACGCACGCGTGTGTTTATTTTGATGCAATAAACGCACGCGTGTGTTAAAATGTCATTAAAGATCAGATCAATTGAAGCGAATTCAAGGAGGACTATATGCTGCCAAAAAGCGAATCGCTGTACGTTGAGTTTAAAAGTGATCAAAATGGTCAAAAAAATGGTTTACCAGATATCGACTTGATAGAGACAGTTGTTGGTTTTTCAAATACATCTGGAGGTAAAATCTATTTAGGTGTAGAGGATGATGGTACACCCACCGGAATTCATAATAATCATCGGGATTTTGAAAAAATCTTACCACTCGTTGCGAACAAAACAGTTCCACCCGTATCAGTCACTGTTGAACTTCTGAAAGAGAATCATATTGACATTGTTTGTATCACTGTGCCAAAAAGCAATGCCATTATCTCGACAACATCCGGCAAAGTCCTTCGACGTGTATTAAAGGTCGATGGAACACCTGAAACAGTCCCTATGTATCCATTCCAGTACAGCACGCGCTTATCTGATCTTGGCCGGTACGATTTGACAGCTGAGCCCATCGGTTCAGCAAGTCTTAATGATTTAGATTCATACGAGTTTCAGCGTATGAGGAGAATCATCAGAACATTCCGGGGTGAGGATAGCTTGCTGGATCTGTCAGATGAGGAATTAGCACAGGCTCTCCGGTTAACCGTAAAAGCTGATGATCGACTAGTACCAACGGTTGCCGGGCTGTTAATCCTTGGTCGAGAAGATAAAATAATCGAACATTTGCCAACAGCCAAGGCTTCCTTTCAAGTACTGGAAGGATCGAATGTCCGTCTGAACGAATGGTTTAGTAAACCATTACTGGCATTGTTCGAACTGTTTGAAAATTATCTGAAACCTTGGAATACTGAAAGAGAAATGGATTATGGTTTGATTCGAATCCCTATACCTGCATTTGACCATCGTGCGTTCAGAGAGGCACTGATCAATGCGTTTGCCCATCGTGATTATTCCGTTCTAAGAAACATACGATTGTTAATTGACGATGATGGGTTATCGATTACCAGTCCAGGTGGGTTTATCGAGGGTGTATCACAGGATAATCTGCTGACAGTTGCTCCCCATGGCAGAAATCCAGCTTTATCAGATGCTTTGAAGCGGATTGGACTTGCAGAACGAACGGGGCGAGGTATCGACAGGATTTTCGAAGGATCAATTGTCTACGGTCGGCCACTTCCGGATTATTCTGAATCAACCAGCAGTTATGTTCAAGTTTTCATCCCTAGAGCTGAACCGGATTTGCCCTTTGTGAAAATGCTGGCTGATGTTCGAAACCGAGATGGCAAAGAATTGCCTATTTCGTCTTTGATGATTCTTTCTACGCTGAGAACAGAGCGGCGTTGTGATATTCATCGCTTGTCAGAAAGATCTATGTTAAGTGAGAATAAATGCAAAGCAGTAGTTGAAAGATTGGTTGAGTCTGGTTTGGTCGAAGGGCATGGAAACAATCGTGGGAGAACTTATATGTTGAGTTCAAAAGTATATCATGGATCGCAAAAATCGATTGACTATGTTCGCCAAAATGGTATTAATTCAGTTAAACATCCAGAATTAGTCCTGCAATTAGCTAAACAGCAAGGTGAAGTCAGCCGGGATGATGTCTGCAAATTGCTAGGAGTTACAGGACCTCAAGCTTATAGAATATTAAAAACGCTATCCGGACAACGTAAATTGACACTGCAAGGCCAGGGTCGGAATGCTAAATATGTTCTGGGTGAAGAAATCAGTAAAAGGTAATTGACAAAAAAGACCGGCCTCGCAATGAGACCGGTCTTTTTGCATAGTGTTCCGTTTTGGTAACTGATACCTACTTTTTCAAGCCGAGGATTTCGCGGGCTTCGTCCGGAGTGGCGATTTCTTTGTTGAATTCTTTGACGATGCGCTTGGTGCGCTCGACGAACTGGCTGTTGGACTCGGCCAGAACGCCTTTGGCGTACATGACATTGTCTTCAAAGCCGACACGGAGGTGGCCGCCGAGGGCGAGGGTGGCATAGAGGATCGGCAGGTGGCCGGCGCCGATGCCGAAGGCGCTCCAGGTGCAGTCAGCGGGCAGCAGGCTCTTCATGAAGACCAGGTTTTCGACGGTGGCAGAGATGCCGCCGGCAGCGCCGAGAACGAGGTTGAAGTGAAGCGGGGCCTGCAGGATGCCCTTCTTGAGGTAATAAAGGGCGTTGTAGATCATGCCGACGTCGAAGACTTCGATTTCCGGCTTGACGCCGTTTTCGATCATGACTTTGCCCAGTTTCTCAAGGAAGCGGGGGCTGTTCTCAAAGACCGAGGTGTGCAGCCAGTTCATCGAACCGGCGTCATAAGAAGCCATTTCCGGTTTGAGGTCAATGACGTGCTGCATGCGGGCTTCGTCCTCGAGACCGAGCTGGCCGGAGGTGGTCAGGTTGAGCACGATGTCGCAGTCGGTGGCGCGGATCAGCTTGACAGCTTCACAGAACTTGTTGTAGTCCATCGAGGATTTGTTGTTGTCGTCACGGACGTGGATGTGGGCGACAGAAGCACCGGCTTTCCAGCAGGCATAGACGTCAGCGGCGATTTCTTCAGGCTGGAGCGGGACAGCAGGATTGTCCTGCTTGGACGGCCAGGCGCCAGTCGGGGCAACGGTCAGGATAACTTTGTTTTTCAGGTCAGCCATAAATGATACTTCCTTTCTGTTGTTGAGCGAATGCTTGCTCAGATCTTCTCAAAGATGACCGCTGTACCCATGCCGCCGCCGATGCACAGCGTGGCCAGGCCATAGCGGGCGCCGACACGTTTCATGCCGTACAGCAGCGTGGTGGCGATACGGGCGCCGGATGCGCCGATCGGGTGGCCGAGGGCGATGGCGCCGCCGGATACGTTGGTTTTGCTGAGGTCAAGGCCAAGGTCACGGACAACCGAAATCGACTGGGCGGCGAAAGCCTCGTTGGCTTCGACAAGATCGAGGTCCTTGACGGTCAGGCCGGCAGCGTCCAGAGCTTTGCGGCTGGCCGGAACGGGGCCGTAACCCATGATCTTGGGATCAACACCGGCTGAGCCGAAGCTCTTGATTTTGGCCAGCGGCTTGATACCAAGCTGATCAGCCTTTTCACGGGACATGACCACCAGCATGGCAGCACCGTCATTGATGCCTGAAGCATTGCCGGCGGTCACGGTGCCGTCTTTTTTGAAAGCCGGTTTCAGTTTGGCGAGCGTCTCGACAGTTGTGCCAGCGCGAGGATACTCGTCCTTGGCAAAAAGGACCGGGTCGCCTTTTTTCTGAGGAATCGGCACGGGGACGATTTCTTCGTCAAAAACACCGGCTTCGATGGCGGATACAGCACGC
>DMJC01000245.1 GCA_003451915.1 Clostridiales bacterium | reverse complement strand
GTGCATATCCGGCTGCAGAATCAAATCAAACTCACAGACGATACCCGTTTTGCCCGCGCCAGCGCCGCTGCCGGGAACCGGCGGATTCTTGACCCAGTCTTCATCCCAGGGCATATAGCCATACTGGGCCAGCACCGATTGCTGCAAACCGATCAGGTGGCGGCCGGGAGCCAGCCCGCCCGCTTTTCGCACATAAAGCCAGGCCTCATCATCATAATTCCAGTGCTCCCAGACGCAATGCTTAATTTCGTCAAATGAGCGCGGTTTTTTACCATTGATCTCAAAGAGCTGAAGATCACGGTCGAAGGTCTCCCCGTCACAGCTGACGAAATAGCCATTGTGCAGCGACAGAAACATGCCGCGATAATCAGCGATGCGTACGGCCATGCGGAAGCCGACGACCCTGTCCCCTTGCACGACATTCTGCAAGCTGTCCTCTCGAATCAGAAAATTGTCAAACATAAACGTCCTCCTCATTATTTTTCGCCAGCAGCCAGGCCGGCCGCAGGCAAAGGATCCAATCGATTATTCCTTGACACCGCCCAGCGTGATGCCGGCGATAAAGGCTTTCTGGAAAAACGGATAAAGCACCAGGATCGGGACGGTGCCGATCACAGCGATCGCCATACGGATACTGATCGCCGGCAGATCACCCAGGCCGAAGTCGCTGCCGATTCCCGACGACATGCTGATCAACGCCCGCATGTTGCTCATCATGTTGTTCAGATAGACTTGCAGGCTGTAAAGTTTGGTGTCGGTAACATAATACAGGCCGTTGATCCAGTCGTTCCAATAACCGATTCCGACCATCAGGCCGATGGTGGCGATGATCGGCAGCGAAATCGGCAAAACAATGCGCTTGTATATGTGGAACTCGCCGGCGCCGTCGATTTTGGCAGCCTCGATCAAAGCTGGATGAATATTGATCTTGAAGTTGGTTTTATACAGAATGATATAAAAGCCATTGAACAGCAAGCGGGGCAGAATCAGGGCAGCCAGGGTGTTTTTGATGGCAAAGACCTGCGTCCACATGATGTACGACGGCACCATGCCGCCATTGAAGAGCATAGTGAAAAAGACAAGAAAAGTGACGATCCGGGCTCGCGGATAATCCTGCCGGGACAAAGGATAAGCGAGCATCGGCGCAATCAGCAGGCTGAGTGCCGTTCCGACGACAGTGATGAACATCGTGATGCCATAGGAACGCAGGATGACCATATAATTGGTCACGAACAAGTATTTGTAGGCATAAAGGCTGAAACTGCGCGGCCAGAAGCTGTAGCCCTGCTGCAAGAGTGTCGCTTCATCAGAAAAAGACGAGGACACCAGTAAAGCAAACGGCAGAACCGCCATCAAGGTCAAGATACCCAGAAACCCGCAAATGATGATCTGGGCAAATTTTTCACCGCTGCCTTTAACAGATGAATCCATAAAACCTCCCCAGCGCGAGATCAGAACAGCGCATTTTCTTTATTTTTCAAACGGACGGCCAAATTGACGCTGAGGACAAGGACAAAGCCGACAATGGCCTGGTAAGCACTCGCCGCCGAGGCCATGGCCAGATTGTTCAGTGTCATCAAGGCACGGTAAACATAGGTGTCAATCGTGTTGGTGACAGCGTACAGCGGGCCGGAGTTCATAGGCACCTGATAGAACAAGCCGAAGTCGGAATAGAAAATCCTGCCGATCTGAAGCATCGTCAAAGTGAAAATCGTTGGCTTTAACAGTGGCAGAGTGATCTGGGTGATGACACGCACACGGCCGCAGCCATCAATTCGGGCAGCTTCATGCAGATTATGATCGATGCCGATGATCGCCGACAGGTAGATAATCGCGTTGTAACCCAGGCCTTTCCAGATATGGACAAAAACCAGGATGAAAGGCCAGTAGACTTGTTCGCTGTAAAAATTGATGCGTGTGTCAGAAAAGAATGTTTTGTTAATAAAGCCCGCTTCGTTGCTTAAGAAACCAAAGACGATATAAGCCACGATGACCATCGATATCAGCTGCGGAAGCAAAATCAGCGTCTGGAAGGTTTTTTGCAGGCGCTTGCTGAACACCTCGCTGAGGGCGATGCCGGCCAGAATGCCGGTAAAGTTGCCCAGGGCGATGAAAACAACATTGTAAAGCAGCGTATTGCGGGTAATGATGTAGGCATCCGATGACTGAAAAAGATACTTGAAGTTTTCAAAACCGATCCAGTCACTCTTCCAGATACCCACAGAATAATCAATCTGTTTAAAGGCGATGCTGATGCCGATCAGCGGCAGATAGTTATTGACCAGCAAATAAGCCACGCCGGCCAGCACCATAAAATCCAGCACACTGAGGAATTTCAGCTGATACAGAATATAGACAGCCAGTGCGAGAATCAGTAAAGCTGACAGCATCAGGGCAAAAACGCCAAACTCGGTATCGGGCTTTTTGGTTTCAGACAACGTGCTTTTTATCAGGAAAATGAACATGATGCCGACGACCAATTCAAGAAAACCGACGGCCAGCATGATCTTGCCAAGCGTTTTAACGCTGAACAGCTTTTTTAATAAAACAGCCACGATACCCGCGACAGATAGCAGAACCGCAAACCAGAGCAGTTTCATGGGCGGAATATAGACTGTTCCGCCCATGATCTGCTTGCCCGTGAAAAAATGCAGGCCGCTCATCTGATAGATAATTTTGTCGTAGGTATAGCGGCCAAAGGGCAACACCAACGTCAAAATTGTCAGAAGGTTCAACGGGATAAATGCCAGAACCAGTTGATTGAATCGGCTTTTGTCTAAAATATTTATCATGCTGATTTTCCTCAACGTTAATTCATTTTTATGGACTGGAGGTTTTACCCGGTCATCACCAGATAAAACCTCCAGCAACTCATGTTTAATGGATCAAATCAGATTATTTGTTGGCAGCCACCCAGGCGTCAAGCTGAGTCTGCAGAGCAGCCAGGTACTGTTCAACACCAGCGGCTTTCAGTGCGGCTATATAGGCGGCATAGTCGGCATCGGTATAGGCGCCGACATAGATCTTGGCTCTGTGCTGGTCATTGACTGCGGTAAGGGCGGCGATCAGGTTGGTCAGGTCTTTCATGTTCGGCGAGAAGCCAAGGTATTTGGAGATCGGAGCAGCTTTGAGGGTCTGCATGGCGACCTGGCGGAAATCTTTGGACGTGCCCTTCCAAGGCAGCGCGTTGAAGTAGTTGCCATAGACAAAGTCGACGCTGTGGAACTTGACATTCTTGGGATCAACACCGGCCGGATATTCGGCGACGCCATCGGTCACGACATAATCTTCGCCTTCGATGCCCCAGACCATCAGGTTTTCAAGAACCGGATTCGTGTAGAGTTCCTGCAGCCACATGACCGCAGCTTCCGGTTCGTCAGCCGTGATCGGCACGCCGGTGCCGAACTTGTTGACAAAGCCCGAAGCCAGCAGGTTCTTGGCGATTTCAACAGCGGTCATCGGGAAACCGGTCGCGCTCGATTTGGCAGTTTCAACGCCGATTTCCGAGGTCTGGATCTCAGCAAAGCTGACACCGGCTTTGATCAGGGTATCCGGATGGTCTTCAGTAACCATCGAGTCCTGATAGATATAGCCTTTGTTGTACCAGCGGCGAACCATATCCATCTGATATTTGAAAGCCGCATTCTCAGGCAGCAGTGATATTTTGCCACTGTCATCGACAAACGAGACATTAAGGACGTCACTCAGGGTGTCGAACAGTGTGCTCTCGGCGAATTTGTCAGAGCCATTCACAATACCAGCCATGTATGAAATGTTCTTGGTG
This sequence comes from Clostridiales bacterium, assembly GCA_003451915.1. GTDB lineage: Bacteria > Bacillota > Clostridia > Saccharofermentanales > UBA5734 > UBA8949. The sequence continues at coordinate 1,098 of DMJC01000245.1, read as the reverse complement.
CCGCAGAGACCCGACAGGTTGGTCTTGGTCTTGACAGCTTCGAGAATTTCTTCCAGTCCGGTAAATGTTGTCATGTTCTTGGCTTTGTCGAGCATGCCGATCTGCTCCAGTATGTCTTTACGCATGATGACATAGACGCTTGAGCTGTAGTTACGGTAAGTCGGCACACCCAGTACTTTGCCATTGACGGTATAGGCGTCAATATATTTGCCGACCAGCTCTTTCATCTCTGGTCCGTACTCAGCGAGAATCTCAGTAATGTCATACAGCTGTCCGTTAGCGCTTAATGTCGTGAAGTTAGCGCCTTCACGCGGCATGATCGTGCAGAGGTCATAGGCTTCATTGCTCGAAAAGACCAGACCGAGCTGGGTGACGTAGTCAGCTGCACCCAGCCAGGAGAATTCAGCAGTGACATTGATCGACGCTTTGGTGATTTCGTTCACTTTGTCGGTGATTGCCTTGGCGTTAGCGCCAACACCGCGCATGTCATAAATGAAAAACTGAATTTCGGTTGGTTCAGGCGGCAATGTTGTGGTAGGCGTTGCGGTGGTCCCCTGAGTACCCGTTGTCCCGGTGGTGACCGTCGGCTCAGTGTTGGTGCAGGCCACAAAAGATGACAATACGATGGCTAGAATGACAAACACCAACATGATCTTTCTGATTTGTTTCATAATCGTACCCCTTTCTTTCCCATCCTTGATTTTGGCTCAATTCGAGTATGTTTATATAAAATAAACAATCGACCAAGCACTCTTTAATTGATTATAGTATAACTTGACTAATAAGTAGATAGCGTGTTATCCTGTTTTTAAGCAGCATTTTGACCTGACGGTGAAAAACTTGTGTAAATTTACAGATAGGATAAAAATATGCAGGCATTTTTTGTCCTCAACATCAAATACTTTAATATAAAATTAATATCTTTATAATTGCGAGGTAAAATGAACAGTAATATCTACCATCTTGAATTCCTCAGCAACACATCAATCGAATCCCATCTGCATCAGGATCTGGAAATCCTCTATATCCTTAAAGGCAGTGCCGGCTTGCAGGTTGGCGACCAGCATCACTATCTTGCGACTAATGATTTTTTTCTGA
>DMJC01000154.1 GCA_003451915.1 Clostridiales bacterium | reverse complement strand
GATACAGGCCATAGAATATGCCGACAAGATATGGGCTCCAGCCGCTTTTGCTCGAAATCACGAAAAGAATAAAACCGACGATCGCAATGACACTCATCACAGTGATGGTGGGCTTGCGGCCAAACTTATCACCAATGAAACCATTGACAGCCAGCACGGCGGCAAAGATAAAGGGATAAAAGTACAAGGCCGTGGTGACATCCTCCGTGCTCATGCCATTGGTCGACATAATCGATTCATAATACGAGCTCATCGCCATAATGGCGAACGTTCCGATACAGGAAGCAATCATGCTCCACCGGATATCCTTGTGACTCATTATGTATTTCCAACCGGCAGCGATACCGCTTTCTTTAGTGGATGCTTTCTTGCTTGCTTTATTCCGGATAGCCTCGGCCGCGCGCTGCTCGACCGGCTTTTCCAGATATTCGATCCGCCGGTGCAAAAAGGTCGGTGTTTCTCTTGCGCCGATGACGGCCAACAGACAGACGATGCCGCTGATGATAGCCGGAATGAGGAAAACAAGCCGCCATTGTGTTGCATCGTTGCCTATGAAAAGATCGCGGAACAGCGGGACGATGAACAGACCAAGCGTGCCGATGCATTTGGTGATCCCATAATACTTGGCGCGTTTGTCAGCGGGTGCCACTTCCATGATATAGGTGACCTGCATATCATGTGAGCAGAAGAAAGTGCTGATGACGACTCCTAAGACATAGATGGCATAGTTATAGGACAAGAAGCCCAGCAACAGGCCCACAGTCATGCCAAGGGTGTTGATGACCAGAAAAATCTTGCGGCCGAACCGGTCAGCCAGCGTGGCGTAAAACGGGTTGACGAACAGCAGGGCCAGAGAAATTACAGACAGACTTGAAATGGATGCCAGGCCTTCGTTAAAGGTCATGCCCCGGCCGATCACAAAAAACTCATTGACCACGGATGACTGCAGAAATCCGCGGATGTCAGTCGTAACTTCATCCACGACATGGATCAGGCAAACCAAAATAAATAAAACGACTGCATAACCCCAATAGACACGCTTGTCACGCTTTTTGCATAAACGTGCCAATTCTCTGTTCTCTCTCAATCTGACTTTTTCTGCGTGATTCATGATAGCTCCTCCGTTTTTATTTTGATTGAATTTCAAGCGTCTGATCATTCAAACCTTCACTTGACAATGTGATTCTGATCGAACCCGGATTTTCAGTTGAACGGACAATGACCTGCATCCGGCCGTTATAGGTTGTGAAGCAGTCGCCGGTATAGCGCTCCTCGGTACGCGGCGCGCCGGAACCGACGGCCAGCAGAGAACCATCCCCCTCGATTTTGACCCGGATCAGTTTTTCAATCGGTTTGGTAATGCCCTGGGCATCGGTCAGCGTGACATTGATATAGGCCAGGTCATCACCACCCGATTCAATCGTTTTTCGTTCCGCCACGGCAGTAATCAGGGTTTCCTTACCTGCGCTGCTGAGGGTGTCTCTGGCGATCTCCCGGCCAGCTTCATCGTAGGACACTGCCAACAACAGTCCGGGCTCGTAAGTCAGTTTGTATCTGGCCAGACATTTTTTCAGCTTCTGCTTTCCATTACTCCTGCCGTTTAAAAACAATTCGATGCTGTCACCGATGCTGTAAATCTGCGCTTCGGTCTTTTGCCCCTCAAAACCTTCATAGCTCCAGCTGTTGATGGCGTCGGTCTGACGATACAGGCCATAATGCGTCCGCTTTTTGCAGTATTTCGGCTGCCGGGTCGCGATGAACGGTTTTTGATAGACACCCCAGACGATTGCCTGCATATAGGCATTTGTATCACGGAAACCGGTAATGTCGTGTGTGCCGCTGCCGGCAATAATCACCGGATAAGGTTTGGTATAAAAACCGGTATTTTTGCCATAATCAACGATGCCGATGCCGCATTCGCCGAGATAGTCCCAACTGGTCCAGACGAAATCGCCGATCATCTGAGGGTATTTATTAATGTAATTCCAGTTTTTATAAGTATCGCCAGGCCTGGTTTCGGTTGCGACAATCAATCGGTCCGGATGATTCTTCATGTGAAGATCGTAGCAGTTTGTTCCGTAATTATAACCGCAGATATCAAGATGTGAATAAATTTCACGCGTGCATCGATCCTGCGTCTTGGGTGAGTTGGTCGCAACGAACAATCCCTTGAAAACGGCAAACAGGATGTTGAAGGCGACAGAGCCGCTCATTGCACTGCCTTTATCTTGTGATTTTGGATCGACGACATCATCTTTGTGCACTTCGGCTGTTTTACCGATCTTGATGTGAATGCCGTTGGCGTCCATCGCGTTCAGCATCAGGTTGACACCCATGGTCACGGGGCGGCTGTCGTCGAGTTTCCGGCAGAGATCGGCCATCCGGCCGCCGAGTTCAGCACCTTTTTTGCTGCTGGATTCAGAAATTTCATTACCGATGGAATACATGATCACCGACGGATGGTTATAGCACTTTTCAACCATCAGCGTGAGATCTTTTTCCCATTCTTCCATAAAATAGAGTGAGTATCCGTAAGTTCCGACGTTCTGATACCAGACATCGGTGAATTCCTCCATGCAGTACATGCCGATCTCATCACAGGCGTTGAGGAATTCTTTGCTGCGCGGGTCGTGAGCACCCCGCACAGCGTTATAGCCGCTCTCTTTCAGAATGCGGATGCGCCGGTATTCTGTCTCCCGAAAGCTCATTGCACCCAACGGTCCGTTGCTTTCATGCACGCAGCCGCCGCGCAGCTTGACCGGGCTGCCATTGATCAGCAGGCCGGATCTGGCGTTCCATTCCAGTTTCCGGATACCGAAACGCTGTGTATCCGTGTCAATAACCTGACCGTCTTTGCTCAGCGAGACCCGCACGGTGTAAAGATTCGGATACCAGACCATGACTGAACTTTATATCGAAAACATGCTTGAACCAATGCAGCGTTGGCTGCATGGACACGGGATCACGCTGCGGGCCGAAATATCTTATGAACTGCCGTTCGAGATCTCGATTCCGGGAAAGTATGTCGATGGCATCGAAACGGAGTCGCTGGAGTTCGCCTCGCAGCTTGAGCCTTACCGGCATCTGGCGGGACCAGCCCATCTCTTTGGCAAGATCTATTCCAGTGAGACCGGAGCAACCATGCTCAACTACCAACTGGGGCTGGAATTTTATACGCAGATCATTTACACGCAATTCGCCGCCGGCGTCAGCAAAACAGTTCTTCATGGCTATTCATGCTGCGAGGGCTCTGAAGCGTCAACCGCCTGGCCGGGTCATGAAGGCATGCTGCCCCTGTTTTCGGAGCGATTCGGACCGCGCCAGCCAGCCTTCCGCCACTATAAAGACTGGACAACGATGCTGGCCCGCAGCCAGATGATCCTGCACCAGGGCAAACCCCGGATGGATCTGGGCTTACTGCGCCTTGATTATAACTTCAACAACATGTATATGACCGGCGGTAACGAAAAACTGCTATACGAGCATCAGATGATGCGCGGACATGAAGGCGTCTACTGGCAGGATATGGGTCTGCAGGACGCCGGTTATACCTGGGATTATTTTGCACCGCAGATTCTCGAGGATGAATCGATAATCTGCAGCCAGAAAGTTGTTGCTCCGGATGGCCCTGGTTATCAAGCCTTGATCATATATCAGGAAATGTTGCCACTGTCCAGCGCCAGGCAGATTCTGGCATGGGCTGAACAGGGGCTGCCGGTCTTTCTGGTCAACAATGTCACCGAAAGAGTGAGGCTGCAGGAATTTGTAACCCATGGCCAGGCAGCAAGCCGCACACCCTTCAACAGCGAAGAAGAAGATGCGCTGGCTGATGTGATCATCCAGCTTAAAAATCAGGAAAGCGTCTGCGTGATCGACCGCCAGACCGACCTGCCCGAAGCTCTGGCAGCACGGGGGATCCGGCCGAGAGCGGCATTCAGCGAACCCAATTCTGGCATCTTGACCTGCCTGCGCGAAGATCACGGGACATTTTATTTGTTTGTTTATAACTATATGTATGCAAAGCCAGAACCGAACACCGTTTTGATAGAGTTCAATGCAATCGGCAAGCCCTATCGTGTCGATTGTTGGGCCGGAAAGACGCAGGAGATCGCACTGTATAATATTGCTGAAGGTAAAACATTCATACCTCTGACGCTGCAGCCGGGTGAAAGTACATTCATCATGCTTGATACAACCCGTCGAGACGAATTTTTTGCGACTGAGGCTGATGGCTGTGAGGTAATCATACGCAATGGTGTTCCGTTGATAGTGGTATCAGGCAGCGGAGAATGCAGGGTTCAATTCAATGGCGGCACCACGTACCGGGAGACTGCTTCGAGTCCGGAAGAAATTGTTTTTGATCAGATGCACCTGGTCATTGAAGACTGGAATGAAGGCGAGAAAAAGACCATCATTGAGGAGCGGGTGGCCAGTCATGTCACTAGGAGGTTTATTACGAAACGACTGTTACACCGATCGTGGTCGGCGAAACCGCGCTCGTACCTTGGAAAGACATCCCTGCCGTCGGAGAGCAGGTTTCCGGAGTCGGCATTTACACAGGATCTTTTGAATTGCCCTGCGACTGGGGTAAAAACCAAGGCGCATTGCTGCAGATTGCGAATACTTGCGGTAATTCGGCATCGGTCTATGTCAATGATCTGAAAGCAGATGCTTATGATTTCAACCGCAGAGAACTGGATATCTCCAATTTTTTGCGTCCCGGCAGCAATACACTGCGGATCGAAGTTGCCAGCACCCTGAACAACCGCCTGATGGCTCGCAATTATCATTCGGCCATGGGGCAGATCTTCGCTGCGCTGGCCGGCGAGACCAACGACTTTACAGGCACTGAAGCTGACGCTGCCGGATTGATCCAGATGCTCAGCGGTATTGCACCAGCCATTCAAGCCTATGGCCTGATCGGGAACGTCGTCCTAAAGACCTATACCGTGAAACCTGTCGTTATTCCAACGACTAAATAGAATTAAAAATACAAAATCGTGTATGAAAGGCGGAATTATCAATGAACAGTACGACTCTACGACCTGATGACCGGCTGAGCAGAGGAGAAAAACTTGCCTTCGGTCTGGCTAATCTGGGAAATATCCCGATTATGATTTTGGTTGGCACCTTTTTGCTGATTTTTTACACCGATGTCGTCGGGCTCGATCCAGCAGCAGTTGCAACGCTATTTTTAGTGACAAGGATCATCGACGGCATCAATGATCCGATCATGGGCTACCTGATCGACCACCTGCCGCGCACCCGGCTGGGCCGTTTCCGCACCTATTTGCTGATCGGCGCCATCGTTTGCGCCATTAATTACATCCTGCTCTGGTTTGGTCCCTTGTGGGTTCCGGCAGGTAAACTGGTCGTCGCTTACATCACCTATATCCTGATCGGCATTACCTTCGATATGATGGATATCCCTTTGAACAGCCTGATTCCAGCCATGACCGATCATGAAAAAGATCGCAGTTCTCTGAGTGCCATCAAAGGCATCTTCCTGGCCTTGGGTGGTATAGCAATCGGAATTACAGCTCCGCTGGTTATCGCCAATACGGCCAACCAGGTCAATGCTTACTATATCTTGATTTT
>DMJC01000162.1 GCA_003451915.1 Clostridiales bacterium | reverse complement strand
ACCGGTTCAGGTGCCAAATATCCCGGCGGCCTCGAAGTGGGTGTTGATGATGGCGTTTTCCTCGACCTTAAAGCAATGGTTCAGGAAGAAGCACCGATTTACTGGGAATACCTTTCTTCGAACAAATCCGCCATGCGTGATGCAATAACCGACAAAGGCTATCTCCCGGCTATTTTCGAAGTAACCCAGAAGGACAGTGACCTGACCGTTGGCTTGTGGTGCAACGTCACTCGTGCTGACTGGCTGGAAGACCTGAAACTCCCGGTTCCGGAAACCATCGACGAATGGTACACCACCCTCAAAGCATTTAAAGAACAAAAAGGGGCCACCTTCCCGCTGCTCTGGATGCTGGGCAAAAACCCGATTTGGATGCAAGCCTGGGGCATCTATTCAAATCCGGTCAACGCCAGCGGTACTGGCGGACAAGCTCAGTTCTATCCCGACAAAAATGGCAAGATCCATTATGGTGCCGTGGAACAAGGTTTTGAAGATTACCTGGTAACCTTCAGTAAATGGTGGGCCGAGGGTCTCTATGACCGCGACTTTACGACCCGTGAAGTTTTCGGCCTGCCGACAGCAGCCACTCTGTTCGGTACCGGTCAGGCTGCCGTCACCGGCGGTTATCTCGCCTGGTCGGGCATGTACATGGCCAACGCAACCGATCCGAACTTCAAGATCGCTGTCTGCCCGCATCCGGTTCTGAAAAAAGGCGATAAAGCGACAACCATCATGAACAGCCCCGAATACCTGGGCTTCAACCAATGGTCAATCACCACACAGTGCGACAATCCTGAGCTCTTCCTCAGACTGATCAACTGGCTGTCGACCGAAGATGGTCAGCTCCTGACCAACTATGGCATCGAGGGTGTCCAGTACAATATGGTTGACGGTCAGCCCAAGTTCACCGATGTTATCCTGAAAGACCCGATGGGTGCATTTGATGCCCGCGAAATCATCAATGGCATCTTCAACCCGATCCGCCTGCAAGGTAAAGAAAACTTGATCAAGCAGGTTTATGATCAGCAAACTCTGGACAATGCGTCGATTCCTTCAAACAGCACCAGCCAGATGTATCTTTTCTATCAGTTGAATGAAGATGAAGCCAATGAATTGTCAGAAATTTTCGCTGATATCCATACCTATGTAGCCGAGAACAATGACTTGGCGATCATGGGTGAAGTTGATCCGGCCCAGTGGATGGAAGTCCAGGCTGAGTACATCAAAGGCCTGGGCATCGATCGCTGCATTGAAATCGTGCAGGGTGCCTATGACCGTTACATGGCTAAAGGTTAATTCATAACATACTTGTGTAATTGATGAATCATTGATCAAGCCAGCCCGGCCCCGATGCTCGAACGGGAGCCGGGCTGACGCAAGGTCAGGCAGCTTTTGCCGCCAGACCATGAGTTTACAAAAGATTTGGGGGAGGCGCCATGCTGCAAAGAATCCGCAAAGACTGGAAGCGGAACCACACCTACTATTTCATCGTCCTGCCGGTTATCTTATTCTTCCTGATTTTCAACTACATTCCGATGGGGGGCCTGGTCATGGCTTTCCAGCGATTCAAACCGGCGCTGGGCATTTGGCGCAGCGAGTGGGTCGGCTTCAAATGGTTTGAAGATTTCTTCACTGGCATCTATTTTGTCAGGACAGTCAAGAATACTGTCATCATCAGTGTCATCGGTTTGATTGTAGGCGCGGTGGCACCTGTGACACTGGCTCTTTTGCTGAATGAGGTCAAAAACCGTTATTTCAAGAAAGCAGTGCAATCAATCACTTATATGCCTTACTTCATATCCGTGGTCGTGGTTGCATCACTGCTGAAAATCCTGGTTGCCCCTGAGGGGCCTCTCGGACAGCTGGCCAATTCGATTCTGGGTGTTGATAAAAATCTTCTTTCATTGAAAGAATGGTTTAAACCTTTGCTGATTCTGTCGGACATGTGGTCGATGGTCGGCTATTTTTGCGTCATTTATCTGTCAGCCTTAAGCGGCATTGACAGTGAACTCTATGAAGCTGCTAAAATCGATGGCGCCGGCCACTGGAAGCAGATGGTGCACGTTACTTTGCCCGGCATCGCGCCGACGATCATCGTGCTTCTCATCATCCGTACCGGCCAGATTCTCAATGTTGGTTATGAAAAGATCCTGCTGCTTTACTCGCCGGGTATTTATGAAACATCAGATGTTATCAATACCTTTGTCTATCGAAAAGCATTCACGGATGGCAATTATGGCTACGCAACAGCCGTCGGCCTGTTCAATTCGGTTGTCGGCCTGCTGCTGATCATCGGCTCAAACTATATCGCCCGGAAATATTCCGAAACCAGTCTGTTCTAAGGAGGTGACCGAAAATGGCACAAAAAATCAATCCTGCCCGCCGGTTGTTTATCATCATCAATACTATTGTCCTATCTTTTGCTGCGATCGTCGCTATCATTCCGGTCATCCATGTCATCATGGCTTCGTTCATGCATCCGGTTACCCTGTCCCAGACCTATGGCCTGATCCTCTGGCCTAAAGATTTCAGCCTGGAAGGCTATGCAGCAGTGTTCAAGACCACCCAGATCTGGACCGGTTACCTGAACTCCATTTTCTATGTCAGCTGCGCAGTGATCCTGGGCACCTTCCTGACCATTCTGGGTGCTTATGTCACCTCGCGCCGCGGCTTGTTCTGGAACAGATACATCATGCTTTTCATTTCATTTACCATGATCTTTAACGGCGGCATGATTCCGACCTACCTGCTGGTCAGCAAGCTGGGCTGGATCGATTCGCCTCTGGCAGTCATTGTGCCGCTGTGTATGAACGCCTTTAACCTGATCATCATGCGCACCTTCTTCCAGGGCATTCCCGAGAGCCTTGAAGAATCAGCCAATCTCGATGGTGCCGGCCGCCTGCGTATCCTGTTCACGATCATGATTCCGCTGGCCAAAGCCAGTATCGCCGTCATCGCCTTGTTCTACATGGTCTTCCAGTGGAACTCCTTCTTCCAGGCCATGATTTATCTGCAGTCGCAGGAAAAATTTCCGCTGCAGCTGGTGCTGCGCATGATTCTCATCCAGAACCAGGCCACCGCGGCCAGCCAGGGCTCATCCGGCGGTTACAACCGGCTGCTGGCTGAATCGGTCAAATACGGCACGATCATGGTTTCAATCATCCCGATGCTGGCGGCTTACCCGTTTATCCAGAAGTACTTCGTCGGCGGAGTCATGGTTGGAGCAATCAAAGGATAATTTAGTTAACGATAGTAGTGGGTTATCCCTATAGGCCAGTCGCTCGAACAAGTCCTCGCCGCTTTGCGGAATGAAAGCATAAATCCATGATTTAAATCAGACAAGCCTTGCTGTTTACAGCAGGGCTTGTAAGTTACTTTAAAGACGGAGGCAGATATGGGAAATCAATTTCGCAATACAAATAACGACGGTCTTAGCCCGCTGTCGTTTCCAGCCAGTCAACTTGCTGAAGCTAGCCTCCGCAGGACGAAGTCCGAGGACCAGACAGCGGAAGCAATGTTGACTGGACTAATATCTTTCGAGGAGCATTTTTCGATTCGGGAGTTTGCCACGCTGCGCCGAGATTACATGGAGCGGATCCAGCTGCCGGTGCGGGAAAAGCCGGGTGGCATGTCCAATGTCGGCCAGCTGCTCAGCGATTTTGCCGAGATCCGTATTCCGGAAATGGACAAATATGGCATTGCACGGCAGGTAATCGGTTCCGGATCGCCTGGCATTCAGGGTTTGACCGACGCTGACGAAGCCGTACGTCTGGCTGCTTATGCCAACGACTATCTGGCCGGGATGATCACCCGCTGGCCAGACCGTTTCAGCGGCTATGCAGCGCTGCCGATGCAGGATCCGCCGGCTGCAGCCCGTGAACTGGAACGTGCGGTGACCCAGCTGGGCCTTTCCGGCGCTATGCTGCACGGGCATACCAACGGCTTATATATGGATGATCCATCCTGCTGGGTGGTCTGGGAACGCGCCGCAGCGCTGAAAGTGCCGATTTATATTCATCCGACTGATCCGATCCCTGGCCAGTGGAAGATTTACGACGGCTATCCGGAGCTCTTGAGTGCCGCCTGGAACTGGGGCTTTGAAACCGGCACCCATGCCTTGCGGGTCATTCTCAGTGGTGTTTTCGATGAATTTCCCGACGCCAGCCTGATCATCGGGCATATGGGAGAATTGATTCCCTTTGCGCTCTGGCGCCTTGAAAATCAGTATAAACAGCAGATCAGCGGGGAAAGCCTGCTCGAAATGCCGGCAGGTAAACGGATGATCAAACAGCTGCCATCTTATTATGTTAAAAACAACCTTTACATCACGACCAGCGGCAATTTTTCCGTACCGGCCCTGCAGTGCGCCATTGACAGCATAGGCGCGGACCGGATCCTTTTTGCTGTTGATTATCCTTTTGAAAAAACAGCACCGGCTGTCGAGTTTATCCGCCAGGCTCCTATTCCAGAAGATAGGCGTGAGGCGATCATGTGGCGAAATGGCAGCCGTCTGCTGCACCTGACTGAATAGTTTTCAGAAAATTACACTTGGGTTATGCAGATTTTTCTGGTAAAATATAACTAGTTTTCTAATAAATCAAAACATAATGATTAACATAAGAGAAACGAGGTACTGCAGTATGGGTATGACCAAAGAAGATGTCTTGCGGGTTGAAGCCGAGCGCATCACCAAGGTGATCAAGTTTGGCGATGAAGAAATTGAGTGCATCTATCGCAAGGCCCGAAAACCGATGACCAAAGAAGAGCTGGAAGCACAGACCGGACCTTCGCGCAACACGTTTGCTTTTGCGCCGGCCTTCAACCCGCGCACCTTCATTCCGGAGGAAGGCATTCTGTGCGAACAGGATGTTTCGGTCAAAATGCGCGATGGTGTCACGATTTACTGTGACATTTACCGCCCACTCGCAGCAACCGGCAAGGTGCCGGCGATCATCTCCTGGAGCTTTTTCGGAAAACGGCCGGGTGACGGGCAGGATGAATGGAAAATCATGGGCGTGCCGCCTGGAACGGTATCCAACATGGCCAAGTTTGAGTCGGCTGATCCGGCCTACTGGTGCCGTAAGGGATACGCAGTCGTCAATGTTGACCCGCGCGGCATCGGCCATTCCGAGGGCGACCATCACCTGTTCGGGTCACAGGACGGCCGTGACGGATATGATCTGATCGAATGGCTGGCCACCCAGCATTGGTGCGGCAAGATTGCATTATTCGGAAATTCCGGCGTTGCCATGACCCAGTGGCGTATCGCGGCCGAGCAGCCGCCGCATCTGACCTGCATCGCCCCCTGGGAAGGCACTGGCGATCTTTACCGCGAATCAGCCTGGGAAGGCGGCATTCCCGCTTATGCCTTCATGGAAGGCGTCGTCGGCTTCACCACCGGTGAGCACTATATTGACGACATGGTCATGATGGCTGTCAAATATCCCAAATTGAATGCATATTGGGAAGATAAGATTCCGAAGTTCGAGAAAATCCGGATCCCGGTCTATGTGACCGCCTGCTGGAACCATTTCCATCTGCGCGGTTCATTCGACGGCTTCCGCAAGATCCGATCAGCTAAAAAGTGGATGCGCGCCCACCGCGAATTCGAGTGGCCGGATACTTACGGCAACGCTGGTCTTCATGAGTTAGAGCTGTTCTATGACCGCTACCTGAAAGATATTCGCAATGGCTGGGAACTGACTCCTCGCGTTCGCATCGAAGTGCAGGATGCTTATGATTTCGATTTCCAGACCAACCGTCCGGAAAAAGAATGGCCGCTGGCCCGCACACAGTACAAAAAGCTGTATATGGACGCCAAGACAATGTCGCTGTCCTATGACAAATTTGACAAAGAAGCCAAGGTCAGCTATGACGGTCAGACCGGCATGGCCTGCTTTGACGTCAAGTTTGCGGAGGACACCGAGATCACCGGTTACATGAAGCTGCATCTCAATGTCGAAGCCGACGGGCATGACGACATGGACTTGTTCATCAACATCCAGAAGCTGGACGACGAGGGTAACTGGCTGCCGGTCAGCGTGCTCGGTGAACCTCATCCCGGGGCCTGGGGCAAAATGCGTGTATCAGCCCGTGAGCTCGATCCGAAACTTTCGACAGACTATCGCCCGGTTCAAGCTCATACAAGTACCCTGAAACTGAGCAAAGGCGAGATTGTGCCGGTTGACGTCGAGATCTGGCCGACCAGCCGCATCTGGCATAAGGGCCAGCAGCTGCGCGTTCAGATCGCTGGCCGTTACATCCGTGAAAACTGGTTCGAGCGTCTGGAATGGGATGCCGACAACAAAGGCAACCACATTATCCACACGGGCGGCCAGTATGAGTCTTACCTGCAGATCCCGGTGATTCCGCCGCGATACACGGCAGGGGATTATGTTTACAGGTGAAAAGTGAAAGTTGAAAGGTGAAGGGTGAAAAATGAAGGATGAAAAATGAAGCCGACCTTACATCCTTCATTCTTCATCCTTCATCCTTCANNCTTCATCCTTCATTCTTCACTTGACTGATAACCTCAGGTTATAAGTGTGATTGCCAAAGGGTATTAGGCTGGTTTGCACCCGCCTGTTAAAATGAAATTGGTGCTACGGAAGGATTATAATTATGCGCGTATTAGGACTGTCTTTCGGACGTAAAATGAAAAACTGTGAAATTTTGTGCAAAGCAGCTTTGATGGAGGCTGAAAAGGCCGGTCATGAGGTGGCTTTCATCCGTATGATTGATATGGATATCAAGACCTGCACTGGCTGCGGCGGCTGCGGCAAATCGCTGGACAGTGGCGGCAGCGGCCGTTGCATCATCAAAGATGACCTGCCTAATATCGATGAGGAATTTCTCAAAGCTGACGCGATTATCGTGGCTGCGCCGGTTTATGCCCTCGGCCCGTCAGGTCAGCTCAAGCAGATGGCGGACCGTATGGGTCCGTCGCATGATATCGCTTTCCTGACCAATGCCAATGAGAAGCGTAAAGCTGACGGTAAAACCGGTGGCCAGCTGGTCGATCCGCGTAATTTCAAACAGCGCTTTGCCGGGCTCATTTCAGTTGGCGGCGCTTCAACCCGCAGCTGGGTTTCCTTTGGCCTGGCTACCATGCATATACTTTGCTTCCCATCCGGTATTAAAGTCATCGATCAGATCGACGCCTACAACATGGGCGGCGTCGGCCATCCGCTGCTGGACGAGGACCTGATGGGCCGCGTCCGACGTCTGGGCCAGCATGTTGCGGCAGCCTGCGGCAAACCACATGATGAAGTTCCTTTCCAGGGTGACGAAGAAGGTACCTGCCCGGTCTGCCATCTTGATCTGCTGACCGTGCGCGGCTCAACCACCGTCGAGTGCCCGCTCTGCGGCAGTTACGGCCACCTGTCAGTTGAAGGCGATAAAGTTAAAGTGACCTTCACTGCTGCCGAGCAAAAGCGTTCGCGTCTCAATTATGACGGCAAACTTGAACATTACACTGAGATCAAAGGCTTTGGCGCGATCGCCGGACCCAAGATCCGCGCCGCCGGGGATGCCTTGAATGAAAAGATTAAAACATTTGAAAACTACAACGAGCTCAAGTTTGTCCGCGAACTTAAGAAATAAAGGGAGAGTGCGTCAATGAAAAACAAAATTTTCACCGCGCAGGAAGCCGTTTCCAACATCAAGGACGGCGACCATATCATGGTAGGTGGATTCCTTCAGGGTGGCACGCCGGATGTGACCATCCGCGAACTGATCCGGCAGGGGCAGACCAATCTGACTGTTACGTCAAATGACACCGGCCGTGAAGGCACAGCAGTTTATGATCTGGTCAACGCCGGGAGGGTGAGTGAAGTAAATGCCACCTACATCGGCCTCAATCCGGAAACCGGCCGCATGATGTTGGCTGACTCGAGCAAAGTCCGTCTGTACCCGCAGGGAACACTCGCTGAAAAAATCCGCGCCGGCGGTTACGGCCTCGGCGGCGTGCTGACAGCGACCGGCGTCGGTACGATCGTTGAAACCGGCAAGCAGAAAATCATTGTTGACGGCAAAGAATATCTGCTTGAAACGGCTCTGCGCGCTGATGTTGCCATGATCAAGGCTCACACCGCTGACCGTTCAGGCAATCTGGTTATCCGCGGCACAGCCAAAAACTTTAATGTGGTTATGGCGGCAGCTGCTGACTATGTCATTGCTGAAGTTGATGACATCGTGCCGGTAGGCGCGCTTGATCCTGAGCACATTTCCATTCCGGGCACTCTAGTCAATGCCATTGTCAAAGGAGGATCATGCGAATGAACAGTCGTGAGATTATCGCCCGGCGCGTTGCGCTGGAATTCAAAGACGGTGACGTTGTCAACCTGGGTATCGGCATTCCCACCATGGCAGCCAACTATCTGCCGGAGGGCGTCCACATCATGATCCATTCCGAGAATGGCATGCTGGGTATGGGCGGTGCAGCCACACCTGAAGAAGCTACTAATGATGTTACCGACGCCGGCGGCAATCAGGTGACGATTCTGCCCGGCGGAATGTTCTTTGACAGTGCCACCTCATTCGGGTTGATTCGCGGCGGCCACGTCGACGAGACCGTGCTCGGCGCACTCGAAGTTGATGAACTGGGTAACCTGGCCAACTGGATGATTCCCGGCAAACGGGTCCCCGGCATGGGCGGCGCCATGGACCTCGTCACCGGCGCCCGCAGAGTCATCGTCGCCATGGAACATGCCAATAAGGACAACTCACCCAAGATTCTGAAGCTCTGCAAACTCCCCCTGACCGCAGCCCATAAAGTCAACATGATCATTACCAATCTGGCCGTGATCAAGATCAAAAAAGAGGGCGGCCTGGTTCTCACCGAACTAGCCCCGGACACCACAGTTGAGCAAGTCATTGAACTGACCGGCGCAGAACTGGAGATATCGCCAGATTTGAGAGTAATGCCGATCGTCTGATCGGTGAAAGGTGAAAGGTGATGACCAAAGTTTACAGACTCTTTACCATTAACCCAGGCTCGACATCAACCAAGATCGCGATGTTTGAAAATGACAAGCGTACCTTTGTTGCCAATGTTTCGCATGATGCCAGTGTGCTCAAGAATTTCGCGGAAATCAGCGACCAGTTTGATTACCGCAAAGAGACCATCCTCAGCGAACTGGCCAAAATGAACGTTTCACTTGAGGGCACCGACGCCTTTGTCGGCCGTGGCGGTGGTCTGGTCGGCCTCGATGGCGGTACTTATCCCGTCAACGACATTTTGCTTCATCATGCCCGCATCGGTTTTACCATCAAACATCCGGCCACCCTGGGCAGCCAGCTGGCTTATGACTTTGCCCAAACCTACGGTGGTCAGGCATTTGTGGTTAATCCCCCGGATGTCGACGAGCTTGATCTTGTCGCCCGCGTCACCGGACTGGCCAGCTGCGCCCGTGAAAGCCGCGGCCATCCGCTCAACCAGAAGGAAATCGGCCATCGTTATGCTGCCTCGATCGGCAAACGCTATGAGGATCTCAACCTGGTCATTTCCCACATCGGCGGCGGCGTTTCGGTCACTGCCCACAAACAGGGCCGCATGGTCGACACCAATGACGTTGTCAACGGCGATGGACCGATGGCTCCGACCCGGGCCGGATCGATCCCCTGCAAAGACATCATCAACATGTGCTTTTCTGGCCAGTATACCAAAAAGCAAATGATGGACTACCTGACGAAAAACGGCGGCATGGTCGATCACTTAGGTACTTCTGACATGCTCGAGGTCCTTGAGCGGATCAAGAATGGCGATCAATATGCCAAGTTGATCTACGACGCGATGATTTACCAGATTGGCAAGTTTATCGGTGCCTATGCTGCAGTTCTGCGTGGCAAGGTTGACGCGATCATCCTGACCGGCGGCATTGCCCGCGATGAAAACCTCGTTGCTGAACTAAAAGATATGGTCAGTTTTATTGCTCCTGTCGTGGCCATGCCCGGTGAATTTGAGATGGAAGCATTGGCTGCCGGCGCTCTGCGCGTCCTGCGTGGTGAAGAAGAACCCAGGAATTATACCGGCGTGCCGGTGTGGGGTGGGTTTGACAAGTAACGGATAACAGATAACGGATAACAGATAAGAGATAACGGATAACAGATAAGAGATATTTTTTTGAGAGGAGTTTTTATCATGAAAGATGAAATTTTGGAGATGATCATCAAAAAGGCTGCAGACATTTACAAGACCGATGCCAGCCAGTACGCTGCCGATACTCGCTTTGAAGAGGACTATCATGCCAAGTCTATGGACCTGGTCAAGATCATCGGCGTGCTCGAGGACGAGTTCGGCCTTGACATCAACTTTATGGAATTCCGCCGCAAAAAGACTTTTGGCGAAGCTGCTGAATACGTTGCCAGCCTGGCCGAATAAGAGGAGGACAGCACAATGGGTGGACTGACCAAAGAAATTGTCATGAACATGGACGTTGAGCGGATCACCAAGGTCAAGAAGTTTGGTGACGAAGAGATTGTCTGCTATTACCGGAAAACCAGAAAACCGCTGACAAAAGAGGATCTGTCCAAGATGAGCGGCACAGCCACTGACTTGTTCGGTTTCTGCCCTGAGTTCAATCCTCGTACTTACATTGCTGAAGACGGCATCATCTGTGAACAGGATGTCGCGGTCAAAATGCGTGACGGTGTCACCATCTATACTGATATCTTCCGCCCGCAGTATGCGACAGGCAAGGTTCCCTGCATCGTTTCCTGGAGCCCGTTCGGCAAGCGTCCGGGTGACGGCATGGACGAATGGAAAATCATGGGTGTGCCGCCGCAGACCGTGTCCAACATGGCCAAGTTTGAGTCGG
>DMJC01000200.1 GCA_003451915.1 Clostridiales bacterium | reverse complement strand
CAAGTAATAAGTAACAAGTAATAAGTAACAAGTAATAAATAATAAGTTATGAGGTTTTTAATGACTGATCATCTTGAAGTGCCTAATCAGTATGGTTTTAAACCGGTCGTCAGTCAGCGGGTATCAGAGGCGATTTTCCAGCAGATCCGTGAAAAGATTCTGCGCGGTGAATTTAAACCGAATGACCGGCTGCCATCGGAACGCACGCTGATGGAAATTTTTCAGCGCAGCCGGCCGACCATACGTGAAGCATTACGTATGCTTGAGCGCTCTGGCCTGATAATGACGATCCCTGGCAGCGGTGGTGCTGTCATCAAAGAGATTACATCACAAAATCTCGAGCAGTCGCTTGAAGGAATGGTTTTACAGAGAAGCATCAGCCCGCTCGACCTTTATGAATTCCGCACCATCAATGAAACTGCCAATATTGAATGGGCTGTCCAGCGGCGGACTGCAGAAGATATCGAAGCCATGCGCGAGATTATCCGTCAGGCCGAAAAGTGCAAAAATGACTGGAATCAGTTTTTCGCCTGTGATGTCAATTTTCACATGGCGATCGTCAAAGCCGGCAAAAACCAGATGTCTGTCATCATTCACACTGTCATTGCCCAACTCATATCAGACATCATCGCGCGAGGATTTCTTAATTTGAGCAGCAAAGCTCGTGAACAGAATCGTCGTGATGTCATTTTTAATCACAAAGCACTGCTCCGGGCTATCATTGAGCAGGATGCAGATAAAGCCAAGGCAATTATCAGCAGCCATCTGGCTGAATTCAAGCAATTCATGAAGGATGAAAACGTGACGATAAATACACAAAAATGAGCAAAGACTGCATTGTTTTTATGGAGCAGTTCTTGTATAATCATGTAAACTGGTCAGACCAGTTTACAAATCAGATCTAATCACATATAGATATCGACGTATCCTGGTATTTAGAGAAAGGCAGGTTCAAAAGATGAAAATCGAAATCATGACCGGCGACGAAGCCGTCGCACGCGGGGCTTACGAGGCGTCGTGCCACCTGGCCGCCGCCTATCCCGGAACACCCAGCACAGAGATACTCGAAAACATCAGCGCGCTATATGCCGATGTGATCGATTGCCGCTGGACAACCAATGAAAAGACAGCCTTGGAAGTGGCTGGCGGTGCAGCCATCGGTGGCATGCGTGCTTTGGCGGCGATGAAACATGTCGGGGTCAACGTGGCTGCTGATCCGATGTTCACTTTTGGCATGACTGGCAGCGAAGGCGGTCTGGTCATCATTTCAGCTGACGACCCAGCCTGCCATAGCTCACAGAATGAGCAGGACAACCGGCTATACGCACCTCACGCCAAACTGGCCATGGTTGAAGCATCCGACAGCCAAGAGTGCAAAGACTATATCAAAGCATCTTTTGAGATCAGCGAGAAGTTTGACATTCCGGTTCTTTTCCGCATGACCACCCGTGTCTGCCATGCCAAGAGCCTGGTTAAGCTGGAAGATCGCCAGGAAGTGGCAATCAAGCCATACGAAAGCAAACCTAACAAATACGCCATGCTGCCGGCCGCAGCCCGTGTCCGCCACGCCATCCGTGAGAAACTGCTGATTGAGCTGGAAGAATATGCCAATACTTCACCACTCAATCGGACCGAATGGGGCGACAAAAAAGTCGGCATCGTCACATCAGGCATTTCATATCAGTATGCTCGTGATGTGTTTGGTGA
This sequence comes from Clostridiales bacterium, assembly GCA_003451915.1. Classification (GTDB taxonomy): domain Bacteria; phylum Bacillota; class Clostridia; order Saccharofermentanales; family UBA5734; genus UBA8949. Next base: position 1,769 of record DMJC01000200.1, on the reverse strand, counting down.
TAACGCCTCATATTTAAAGCTCGGCCTGACCCACCCGCTGCCGGGTAACCTGATCAAGTCTTTCTGCCAGGAAGTCGAAACGATCCTTGTCATCGAAGAAGGTGAACCCTATCTTGAAACGAAAGTCCGCACTTTGGGCTTTGATTGCACCGGCAAAGACAAACTCCCCAACCAGGGAGAATTCAGCACCAGTCTCCTGCGCAGACTTCTGACAGGCGAAGCTGATCCGGAAATCTATACCACTGATGTCAAAGCACCGCCACGTCCGCCTGTTCTGTGTGCCGGCTGCCCGCACCGCGGTTATTATAATGCCATGAAAAAGCGCAAAAAAGATATCGTTGCCGTTGGTGACATTGGCTGCTATGCGCTTGGTGTCAACGAGCCTTTTAACGGCTTTGACATTTCCATCTGCATGGGCGCTGGTTTCACTGTCCCGATCGGCCTTTCGAAGGCCCTCGAAAAGCAGGGCGACAAACGCAAGGTATTCGGCATGCTGGGTGACTCGACCTTCTTCCATTCGGGCATGACCGGCCTGGTTGATGTTGTGCATAGTGACGCCAATGTCGTCATTTGCATCCTGGACAATGACATCACAGCGATGACCGGCCACCAGGTTAATCCGGGTACCGATGTCGCTCTGAACGGTCAGCCTGCACGCGTGGTCAGCATCGAATCCGTGGTTCGCGGCGCAGGTTTTACCGACGAGAACCTGCGGATTGTCAATCCGATCAGCCAGGCTGAAATGGACGCGGCCATTGATGATGGTATCAAAGCCAAAGGGCCTTTTGTGATTATCACCAAGTATCCCTGTGCCCTGATCAAAGAAGTTGCCAGGACCTATGTCGGCAAATACTGCGTGATCGATCAGGACAAATGTAAAAAGTGCAAAGCCTGTCTCAAAATTGCCTGCCCGGCCATCGCGCTGAAAGATGGTGTGATCGCCATTGTCGACCGTGATGCCTGCACAGCATGCGGCCTCTGTATGCAGGTTTGCAAATTTGGAGCAATTTCAAAGGTGGGTGTATAAAAATGATTAAGAATATTTTATTGATTGGTGTCGGCGGCCAAGGAACCATCCTGACTTCGAAAATTTTATCTGCAGGTCTTGTCGAACTTGGCTTTGATGTCAAAATGAGCGAGATTCACGGCATGTCACAACGCGGCGGCAGTGTTACATTGCAAATCCGCTATGGCGATAAAATCTATTCCCCTAACATCGGTGAAGGTGAAGCTGACATCATGGTTGCCTTTGAAAAGTCTGAAGCAATCCGTGGCCTGCCCTTCCTGAAAAAGGGCGGCACAATTGTAGTAGATGACCGTGAGATTTATTCATTGCCAGTCATGATCGGGACTATCCCTTATCCGGATGGCGTTATCGAAGCTCTTAAGAGTACTGTCGATCATGTTGTCGTACTCGAAGCCACCCGCATCGCGACTGAACTCGGCAATGTCCGCGCCCAGAACATCGTTCTGCTCGGATCACTCGTCGCCTACCTCGGCCTAGAGCGCATTGACTGGAAAGAACTGGTTGGCCAGATGGTTCCCGCCAAAGCCAAAGAGCTCAACCAGAAAGCCTTCCAGGCGGGTTTTGATTTTTACAAAATCAGTGAAAAGTGAATCCTGAGCGGAGCTCAGTAAGTGAAAAGTGAAAAGTGAAAGGTGAAGGGTGAAGGGTGAAGGGTGGCGGCGAAGCCGCAATGATGCGCCGAAGACGCTCCTTACTTGTTACTTGTTACTTGTTCCTCGTTACTTGTTACTTTTCACCTTTC
>DMJC01000229.1 GCA_003451915.1 Clostridiales bacterium | reverse complement strand
CGACCGCCCAGATGGATGCCTTTTCTGTCCGGGTCGGCAAAGACAATTACTACTATCGCTTTGCCCGCGAACTGTATCCTGAAACGCCGGCTGTACCGATTAACAATCCGGACGTGGAGGGCATGCATTGATGAAGACACTTGGAGTCATCGGCGGTCTGGGGCCTCTGGCTACTGCCCAGTTTTTTGAAATGGTTGTCAGGATGACAGAGGCCGGGACCGATGCTGAACACATCCCGATGATTATCTATAACCAGCCGGCGACACCAGACCGCACGCGTTTCATACTGGGGCTCAGCCCGGATAGCCCGTTGCCGGCCATGCTGGCTGCCGGCCAGGCTTTAACCGGACAGGGCGTAAGCCTGATCGCCATACCCTGTGTAACTGCTTTTTATTTTTATCGTGAACTGACCAGGGGAATACAGGTACCAATCATCGACATGATCTCAGAAACAGCTGCCTGTCTGCAGCGTAACGGTGTCAGCCGTGCCGGCCTGATGGCTACCGACGGCACAGTAGCGGCGGGATTTTTCCGGCAGGGGCTCGAAAAATGCGGGATTGCTGTTGCCCAGCCATCACCAGATGCACAGGCACGCACGATGAAAATCATTTATAATAACGTCAAAGCGAATCTGCCGGTCGAAATGGCTGATTTCCATTTTATCGAGCAGGACCTGCGCAGCCAGGGCGCTGAGGTGATCATCCTGGGCTGTACCGAGTTGTCATCGATTCGTCTGGCCAATGACATCGGCCATGGCTACCTTGATGCGATGCAGGTGCAGGCTGGACGGGCGGTCGAACTTTGCGGCGGTCGGCTAAAACCGGAATTTAATCAGCTGATTACTTGAATTCTGAAGGAGACCAACATTGGACAGGCAAACAAATATTCTTGAATATCTGGATCATATCGTCGGTGTCTGCCCCGACAAACCTTGCTATGCCAACGAAAGCGAAGCTTTGACTTTCCGGCAGGTCTACGATGACGCTCGGGCGATCGGTACCGGCCTGATACAAATGGGCTGCTGCCGGCAGCCAGTCGTCGTTTTTATGAAACGGCACCCGCGGACCATCGTCAGTTTTCTCGGCACAGTCTATGCCGGCTGCTATTATGTGCCGATTGATGAGGAGATTCCGGAATACCGGATTGAAATGATTTTTCAGACACTGCAGCCTGAGGTTGTTCTCTGCGATGAATCAACGTCCGGACTGGTCAGCGGTTTCAGCTACTACCAGGGGAAGATCCTACTTTATGATGAAATAACCCGGACAAAGCCCAATGATCTGCTGCTGCAAGGCATCCGCGACCGGGCAATTGACACGGACCCGATATACATCGTTTTTACCTCCGGATCAACGGGGGTACCTAAAGGTGTTGTCGCCTGCCACCGTTCGGTTATCGATTATATTGAATCCTTTTCCGAAGTCATGCGTTTTGACCGCAACACCATTTTTGGCATGCAGGTGCCGCTGTATGTCGATGCCTGCCTGAAAGAAATCTACCCGACGCTGAAATACGGCGCGACCGCTTTTATCATTCCCAAAGAGCTGTTCATGTTTCCACTGAAACTGGTCCATTTTTTGAATGAGCATCGTATTAACACGGTTTGCTGGGTTGTGCCCGCCTTGACCATGATTTCCGGTCTGGGCGTTTTTGACCAGGTCATTCCCGAATATCTGCATACAATAGCCGCAGGCAGCGAAGTCTTTCCGATGAAGCAGTTCATGCTCTGGCAGAAAACGCTGCCGAACGCCCGTTTCCTTAACCTTTACGGCCCGACCGAGGCGACTGGCATGTCCTGCTGGTATGAGGCTGACCGACCGTTCACGATTGACGATGTGCTGCCGATCGGCAAACCGTTCCGCAATACCGAGATTATGCTGCTGAATGAGCAAAATCAGCTGGTTGCGCCCGGCCAGCCCGGTGAAATCTGTATCCGCGGCACAGCACTGACGATGGGCTATTATAAAGCATTTGACAAGACCCAGGAATGCTTCGTGCAGAATCCGCTGAACAGACTCTACCCAGAGCTGGTTTATCGCACGGGGGATATTGGCCGTTACAACGACAAAGGCGAGCTGCTTTTCATGTCGCGCAAGGATTACCAGATCAAACACATGGGGCATCGCATCGAGCTCGGTGAAATCGAAATGGTTGTCAATAAAATGGAAGGCATTCTGCAGTCTTGCGCCCTGTTTGATGATGAACGCAAGAAGATCCTGCTCTTTTTTGCCGGCAATTGCAGCAAGGCTGAGGTCATTGAATATGCCAAGCAGAAGCTGCCCCGTTACATGATTCCCAATCTGGTCGAGCAACTGGAAATAATGCCGCTGACCAACAATGGCAAAATCAACCGCCTGCTGCTCAAGCAAAGCTATACCGAACGCAAAAGGAGCTAAAAAAATGGACGCATTGTTAAAAATACTGGAAGGCCTGCACCCTGAGGTTGATTTTACTAATCATACCCGGCTGATTGACGACAAAATCCTGGATTCCTTTGATATTATCACGCTGATCACCGAAATCAGCGAAGAATATGATGTCCGCATCCCGGTCGACCAGATCGTGCCGGAGAACTTCAACTCGGCTGCTGCGCTTTATGCGCTGGTTGAGCGGCTGATGGACTGAGCCAGAAGCCGCGATGCTTTTTACATCATACAGCTTCATTGCCTTTCTGATCATCGTCTTCGTCGCCTACTATGCAGTGCCGCGCAAGATTCAGTGGCTGGTCCTGCTGACAGCCAACTTTGTTTTTTACGCTTTCTCCGGCTGGGACAACGTTGCATTTATCCTGATCACGATTGTTTCGACCTGGCTGGTCAGCCGCAAAGTCGGTGCGCTGCATGAACGACGCGACCAATACCTGGCTGAGAACAAAGCCAGTCTGACTCGAGACGAAAAGAAGGCCTATAAAGAGAAGGTCAAGAATGCCCAGCTGCGCTGGCTGCTGCTCTGTCTGGCGATCAATCTCGGTATTCTGGCGGTACTCAAATACACCAACTTTGCCATCGCCAATGTCAATACCCTCCGCGGCCTGTTCGGAGCCGGCGAGATTTCCTTTATCAGCCTGGCTTTGCCGATGGGCATTTCGTTCTACACTTTCCAGACCGTTGGCTACATGGTCGATGTCTATCGCGGCAAATATGCTGCAGAGAAGAATATTCTGCGCCTGGCTCTGTTCGTCTCCTTTTTCCCCCAGCTGATTCAGGGCCCGATCAGCCGCTTCGATGATCTCAGCCAGTCACTTTTCAAAGAGCATGCTTTTGATGGCCGCACAGTGGCCTATGGCCTGGAGCGTATTCTTTGGGGTTTCTTTAAGAAAGTAGTCATTGCTGACCGCATCATTGCCGGTGTCAATACGATTATCAAAGATCCGGCACAGTATCAGGGCGTCTATGTCCTGGTCGGCATGCTGTTCTATGCCATCCAGCTCTACGCTGACTTCACCGGCGGTATCGACATCACCATCGGCATTGCCCAGACGATGGGCATCAAGGACCGCGAGAATTTTGAAAGGCCGTACTTTTCCAAATCGATCACCGAATTCTGGCGCCGCTGGCACATCACCATGGGCACCTGGTTTCGTGACTATGTGTTTTATCCGATTTCGATCAGCCGGCCGATGNNGTCGACACTGATCGTCTGGTTTGCTACCGGCCTCTGGCATGGAGCCAGCTGGAATTTCATTGTCTGGGGTGTGCTGAACGGCGTGGTGATCATGATTTCACAGGAATTGGCACCACTTTACGGCTGGTTCCACAGCAAAGTCGATGTTCGCGGCAATTTCCTGTACCGTGCCTTTCAGGTCGCACGCACCATGTTTATTGTCAGTTCACTGCGCATTCTGGATTGCTACCGCGATGTGCCGCTGTCAGTTCAGCAGTTTGGGTCCATTTTTACGACCGCTAATATCAGCGCACTCTGGAACGGCAGCCTGCTCAAACTGGGTCTGTCTGGAGCAGACTACCTTGTGCTTGGACTAGGTGTCGCCCTGATGCTTGCCGTCAGCCTCCTGCAGCGCAAGGGCAGCCTGCGCGACCAGATTTACAGCCGGCCGGCCGTTCTACGTTATATACTGACTATTGCTGCCGTTGTGGTTCTGCTGGTGGTTGGCGCTTATGGCATCGGCTATGACAGCCGTCAATTTATTTACAATCAATTCTGACAGCGGGCAAAGGGGAGAAGCAAACTTGAAATTAAAAAACACACTGATTGTCATCTTGCTGATTGCTGCGACACTGGCAGCCCTGGCTGTCCTGCAACGCCTGGTCATGCCCAAATATCAGACTAAACTGCTGGAAGGCGGCTTGATCGCCGATTATTACCAGGAACCTGTCAAGGATCATGATGTCATTTTTGTCGGCGATTGTGAGGTTTACGAAGATTTTTCACCGGTCACGCTCTGGCAGGACTATGGCATCACCAGTTACATCAGAGGCAGTGCCCAGCAGCTGATCTGGCATTCCTATTACATTCTGGAAGACACCCTGCGCTATGAAAAGCCCGATGTGGTTGTCTTCAATATCTTATCGATGAAATATGGCGAGCCGCAAAGCGAGGCCTACAATCGCATGGCTCTCGATGCCATGCCGCTGACTTCAACCAAACTGCAGGCGATTCAGGCATCGATGATGGATCATGAAGAATTCCTCAGCTACATCTTCCCGCTGCTGCGCTTCCATTCGCGCTGGAGTGAGCTGGACAGCGAGGATTTCCAGTATCTTTTCCGACGGAATCTGATCACTCACAATGGCTACCTGATGCGTGTCGACGTCAAACCGGTCACCAGCAAACCAACCGTCAAACCATTACCGGATTACAGTTTTGCTGAGAAAAGCTGGGAGTATTTGGACAAAATGACCGAACTGTGTAAAAATAACGACATCGACTTGATTCTGGTCAAGGCTCCGTCGATTTACCCCCACTGGTATGATGAATGGGAC
>DMJC01000069.1 GCA_003451915.1 Clostridiales bacterium | reverse complement strand
GCAGGGTTCTCCTGCCCGGCCATAGACCATCAGGCAATCCTGAAATTTACCGCGGCGGTTCCAGCCGTCGGCATAGATATTGCCGAGCCCGGCAACGATGGCCTGATCGAGCAAGAGCGACTTGAGATTAGCCTGTCTCCCGGTGCGCTGGAGATCGGCAATCCGGTAACCGCACAGGCCTGTGCGGTTACCCAGCCAGATTTCCGGGGTCAGGATTTCAATTTCATCAATCTGCCGGCCAATGACTTCGGGACGGATGCTTTGGCGGACGGTTTCGACTTCAGGCAACTCAGGCATATGCTCCTCCGGGTATGGTTAGAATAATTCACTGTTTTGAAAGGCCACATTTTATGTATAATAGGAATTTGAGAGGAAGTGTGGTATGGCCAAGTGCAAAAACTGCCATCGCAAAGGTTTTATGGTCGAGACCGATGTCAACGGGCTCTGCGATGCTTGCGCTCCATACTATTATCTGACAATGCCGGATGATTTAAAAGCCCTGACTCAGGCTATTCGTGCCCTTGAACGGGCCGGATCGGCCGAAGCGGCACCCGGGCGCCTGGATATAGCCCGATCAAGCCTTCAACGCTTACGGCCTTATGTGCTGGCGGGGCTGGTCAAATTACCGGTGCCGCTGGAGCAGCTGGAGCAATACCTAGATGAGCTGTCAGATCAGGCGACGTTCACCTGAACAATGTCCAGGAGGTTTTCTTGAATCAAACCAGCCCCAAAATTCATTTTTTAGCCTCAATCGGCTTCACGATATTGGCAGCTGTGTCAGCCTGGGTTGTTCGCGGTTCAGCAGACCGGACCTGGCGGTTTCTGTCAGTCTTATCTTTCTGCGCGGCTGTTTTAGCATGGCTTTTGTATCTCAGAGCCCGTTATTATGAGGCAATGCGCCGCCGGGACGAGTATTGCGCTTATCCTGAGGGGCAGGCCCGGCTGATCGACAGCGGACGGCTGCCCAACCGCTATAATCCGCGGATTGCCCTCAAGGATTTTGAAGTATGTCATTTTTTTGTCAATGCGCAGCGGGTGTTGTTCCGGCCGCTGCCTGACACGATGAAAATTGAGCCCACCCGGCTGCTTGTCCGCTTTTCCGGCGGCATGTTTTATTACATTGTCAGGCCGCAGGAAATTCTGCTGCCAGCGGAACCTGATGACCAGGTCGAGGGAGAGCTGGTCATCACCAGCCAGCGGGTCATTTTTGCTGCACCGGAGGATGGTTTTGAAGTTCAGCTGCAAAGCCTCAAGCTGCTGGACTGCAGCGCCCACCTGGTTGATTTCCAGGTCAGAGGCCGCCGATACACCATTAAAACAGAAGCGGCCTGTTACGCTGAAAAAGTTTTGGGAATGCTGATGCAAAAGCAAGCCAATCCAGATTGGGGTTAATACTGCACATGAATGAACAGATGATTCTGCTTTTTTCACAGCTTGGCCAGTTTTTAGTCATGATCTTGATCGGCTTTGCTGTCTTACGCTTCAGATGGCTGTCCAAAGAGGACTTTACCTCATATTCGCAACTATTGGTCAGACTCTTGCTGCCATTGTTTTTACTCACAACCCTGCCGGCTGCCGGCACCCGAACGGACCTGCTGGTCTCATTGCCGCTGATTGCGCTGACGGCTCTGGCGCAGATTATCTTACTGACCCTGGGGATCATCTCCGCGCGGCTGACTCGTTTGCCGGACCGGACAGCACGGGCTCATGCCGTCTGCAATGCCATCACCAACATTGGCTTTATGGGCATTCCGATTGGTGCTTCTATGTTCGGAGCCCCGGGAATTCTGGCAGCCTCGATGTTTACTGTAGCCAATGACATGTTGATGTGGAGCGTCGGGCGCGGCATATTCACCAGACAGATCAATATCGGTTTTGTCAGGACGGATGATTCAGATACAGGCGTGAAACCTCGTTTCAGCCTGAAGCAGCTGATCAATGCCAACCTGATCAGTGTCTTGCTGGGCTGCGCGTTGCTTGCGCTGGAGATCAATCCAGCCGGTAATCTGGTCTGGGACACCCTGGCTGGCATCAGCAGCATATGCCGTTATTTGCCGATGATCATCATCGGCGGTATGCTGGCGACTTTTGATTTTAAAAATCTACGGCGTTTTACACCAACGTTGCTGATCGTCCTGACCAAGCTGGTGATGGTGCCTTTAGTATTTGCCCTGGTTCTGAGCTGGCTGTGGCCAGGCATGCCAGACGTTAATTTCAAAATGCTGATCATCGGCATCGCCATACCGACATTCTCAACCAGCGTGGCTGCGGCGACGGCCTACGGTGCAGACGCGCAATACGCAGCCGGCTGTACAACGGTGACGACACTGGCAAGTATGGTTACTTTGCCGCTGGTTGTCTATGTCATCGGATATTTGTAACTTATTTGGCCGCAATATATTTTTGCCTTGGGCTGCCTGGTTTTTCAGGCACTGTCATTTGAAGATAACCTTTTTTAATCAGAGGATCAATATAGTTCGAAACTGCGTACCAGACTGTGGAGATACTTAAAAAATCAGCAATTTCCTTTTTACTTTTTGCTGTTTGACAAAACTGAATCAGTTTTATTTCATTATCAGTCAGTACAGTGTCAGCAACTACGTTTTTCGATGAACTATCAAATTGATTATAAAATCTTACAACAAAACTTCCACGTTCATCTGAAAATTCAGGTTCAGGCAAGCCTGCTGCTTTCATTTCCCGCCGGATAGTCGGGATTCCTGAATAACGATTCTCAGTTAGGTTCATCGCTTCCATCATTGAAACCAAGACAGGATTTCGGGTATCCGGTTGTGCTTTGCCAAGTTGATTGATTTGCAACCGACCATATAATCCCCCCGGATTTCGAATTTCCATCCGGTCAGAGAACATCAAAATCTGAATAGGCATACCCTCACTATGGACACTATAGTCGCGATGAGCCAATGCATTTAATATAGCTTCACGAACAGCAGCCTGCGGATATTCGATACGGTCTTCACGATGTCCGGTTTGCGGATTAATAATCGTCTTTGTTCGCATATTTGCTTGAATAAACTGCATTGATCCTTCAAACATTTCCTGAATACAGCCATCCATTCTACGATTATCAAGAAAGCGTTCGCCTTCATCACCGAGATCACCCATTTCGGTTCCCGGGATTCTGACTGCTGTTATGCAAAGTCGAGGGAAAAAAGTCTGTGGATATTTCCCGAACATCAAAACCGCGCTAATGGTATACTTTCCTTTGATTGTTAGATTGGTTAATTCGGAGACTTCTTGTTCATTTATGCGAGAGAAGTTCATGCGTTCTTTTTTGACAGAATAGAAATAATTTTGAATGGCATCCAGATCCATGGCAGTGTCCTCTGCCATATCGACAATTCGAATATCATCTCGATGTCTTTCCCGAAAGGCTTCATAGCTATATATTTCATACTCGGTCATTGGCTCATCATTATCACCGATGCGAATATAAGCACCTTTCTGCCTACCTTTTCCCTTGTAGAAACAAGGCCGTCGCGTGACATCCAACCCCGGAATTTCGGCAGTTACGAAAACTTTACCATCGATTTCAAAGGCGTTAAGTAAAGGCCTGACTGGCGGTTCCATTTCTTTACATTGTTCACAGATCTTTTTTTGCAAATCATGCGCATCATAAACGCCAGTTTCCGTAAATCCGGTTTGCTCGTCAATTCCAAAAAGAATGATGCCCCCATCATCTTGGTTTGAAAAACTCGACAGTGTGTCATACAAACGAGTTGGAGAACCCTCTTTTGCCTTCTTGATTTCCAGGGTTTGTGTTTCACATTTTAATCGTCTTACTTCATCAAGTAATGATTTGAACTCATCAAACAGCATTTTGATTCTCCTTCCACTTTGTTTGCATTCTAACACAAATCAAAATAAAAATCAAAATAATCAATCAAAATCAAAATTTTATGCTCGATAATCAAAATAATAAAGCCATTATTTAAAATAATAGATTAAAAATCAAAATATAAGTTCAAAAATCAAAATAAATATCAAAAATCCAGCCAAAGTCTGGCAACTGCATCACTGGGCATACGCCAGTCGCCGCGCGGCGACAAGGTCACGCTGCCCACTTTCGGTCCGTCGGGCAGGCAGGACCGTTTGAACTGCTGGGCAAAAAATCGCCTGATGAATACCTTGAGCCAAGTGTCGATGGTTTCTGCATCATACTGTCCAGTAAAAGCAAGAATAGCGAGCCTGCGGATTTTGGCCGGGGAGAAGCCATACCTGACCAGATAATAC
>DMJC01000275.1 GCA_003451915.1 Clostridiales bacterium | reverse complement strand
TGATCCATTCCACGCCAAGGCACCATTGCCGAATGAAAATTGTCCGTTGTCCAGGCTGATCCACGAGTTGCCAGTGACCGATTGTAGAAGCCCAGCTATGACATTCTCAGCTCGGATGGCACCAGAATCGACCGCCGTAACCGTCGGACTGAAATGATCCGAAACTCTAGATGTTCCTGCTGTGCCGTAGTTCAAGTATCTGAGCCTTACGCGATGGCAGTTGGCCGGCATTCGGCAATGGCTGGTGACAACCTTACCCTCTGGCACGTCTGACTGGTCAGTAACATAACACCCCAGGATATATGCCTCCATATTCAGCCAACCACCGGTTGTTCCACCTTTGCTCCAGAAGTAAAAGTTTGATGATGCTCCGCCGAAAGTCCGAGAACTGACTGTAAAAGGGATTACTGAAATGCTGGTGCCATCCTTGTCAATCGCATGTAGCCCAAAATAGCGTGTTCCATCCGCATTGTCACATTTGATCGACAGCGTGACCTTGTACGTTTTGCTTGGATCCACCTCAAAATAGTCAGATAATATCTGGCGGTTGGTTGTGGTGGTTACCCTGTGTACAGGCGCACTTAGTGTGGCATCGGTCACGATACTGCCATCGGTTGCTGTCCAGCCGGTCAGATCGCTGGTTCGGGAATAATTGTTGACCAGGTTTTTAGCCAATGCGTGCAGTTTATCCACTGTGATGCTGCCGGCATCAATTCTCGCGGCATCCAGAATTCCAGCAGTAATCTTGCTGGCGTCAAGACTGGCGATTTTTGCACTGGTGATGGCAGCATCCGCGATGACGCCGCTGGCTGCCGTGATCGTGTTTGCTGTCAGTTTATCAGCAGTTAAGCTGCCGGCCGAGATTCTTGCCGCATCCAGCGATCCCGTCGTGATTTTGCCGGCGTCAAGGCTGATTATTTTTGCCGAGGTGATCTGAGCATCTGCGATCTTCGCGGTGGTGATTGCCGCATCGGCAATAATGCCACTGGCTGCGGTAATCGTGCTCGCGACCAGTTTGTTTGCCGTGATAGTCGCGGCAGCTATTTTGTCACCCGTAATCGCCGCTGCAACGATCTTGTCTGCCGTAATTGATCCAGCCGCGATAAGATCTGCCGTGATAGCACTTAGCGCAACCTTTCCAGTTGTCACAGCACCCGCAGCCAACTTGTCCGTTGAAATAGCGCCATCACCGATCCGCTGTCCGTTGATCGTACCTACGGTCAGATTATCGGCACTGAGGTTGATAACACTGATGTTGGCTGCATCGATCGTGCCAGCGGTTATTTTATTTGCAGTCAAACCGATAATCTTGGCATCGGTGATTGATCCGTCGGCAATCTGAGCAGTGCCAATCGCACCCGTTTCAATTAAAGCGTTGGTAATTGCTCCCGTGGCAATCTTTGCTGTCGTAACCTGGGCATCACCGATTTTGGCCGATGTGATCGCACCATCAGTGATGATCGCTGAACCTGCTACAATCGCTCCGGCCAGGATCTTTTCGGCAGTTACGGCCCCGGCAGCCAGCTTATCTGTTGTAACCGATCCAGCTGCCAGCTTTGTAGCTGTGATGCTCCCTGCATCAATCCTGTCAGATGAAATATATCCGGAATTGATCTTAGCCGCATCAACACTTGCGATCTTGGCATTAGTGACTGCCAGATCAGCAATAACACCGCTTGCCGCGGTAATTGTACCTGCAACCAGTTTGTCTGCCGTCAAGCTATGCGCACCGATTCGCTCAGCGGACAGGGTACCGGTCGTGATGAAGTTGGCGACGATCTGGCCGTCCATGGTGATCGCGGTTGTGTATGGTCCAGCGTATCCGGTTGAGGAAAAGCTGAGACCGCTCAAGTTCCAGCGCCAGACCTTGGTAGCCGTGTTGATATCAGCCGTGTCCATGATCAGAATTTCGTATGGCTTATTGTTGTCATCGTAACGGGTGACTACATTTCCAGCTTCTCCATTGATAATCAGTGCTGTAACCTGATCAATCGCCTGATTCAGTTCAGATGTAGTGCTGCTGAGGATCTGGCCAAGGTCAGCGATCTGCTTGGCATTGTTGCCGCTATACTTGATTGGGCTGTTGGAAAAATCCGCCTTGTTCTTTTCCGGCGTCAGCGGGTACTCGACCAGGCGAACAATCCGCTGAGTGTCCATGATCTGATTGACCTTGTCGAAAATGCGGACCGTGTCACCCAGCTGAAAATCCAAAATGCTATACTCAGGTCGGCTGCCGGCAAGGTTAATCACATCCACCCGAAACGACACTCGTGGCTTGCTGAGCCGATCCAGAAGTACCAACGCATCGTCACAGAGCGCTTGAGCGTTTGTATACCGATCATCTAGCCAGTACCGCTCGATCACTTTCGTCGTGTACTGTGTATTGTCGATGTATTCCAGCTCGCCATTGACTGATGCGATCGAAAGGCCATCCTTGCCATAGGGATAAAGCCGGGTTGTCAGGTCGTAGGTGTCCGACTGGTACTCGCTATCCCTGAGGTTCAGTTCGCTATAGACGTAAGCCCCTCGATCCTGGCCACGCTGCGCATAGAAC
>DMJC01000074.1 GCA_003451915.1 Clostridiales bacterium | reverse complement strand
CTTTGCTGCAAGGCAATCCGGAAATAGCAGTCAAGATCATCAGCGAACTGGGAGAACGTCTGGGCCGTCTGGAAAATGCCGTACAGAACATCGGCGTCCGTAGCCTGGAAGCCCGGATCAGCGCGATGCTCCTGGAATTTGCCGATCGCTATGGAACCCCGCACGCTGAAGGCACTTTGATTTTTTTACCACTCAGCCGCGAAGGTCTGGCCAGCTACGCCGGCATCGCCCGTGAAACAGTCAGCCGCAAACTTAGCTTGCTTGAAGAAGAGGGCATTATCCGTTCAATCGGCAACAAAAAAATCTTGCTGCTCCGGCGAGACGTGCTGGAAGAAAGAGCGGAATGACAAGTAGAAAATAGGATGAAAAATGAAGAATGAAAAATGAAGGGCGAAAAATGCGAGCGCAGCGAGCCTTCATCCTTGATCTTTCATCCTTCATTCTTCATCCTTCACTTGATTAATTTGATTGCAATCACAGATTTATCTGCAGCCTCCCGCTAAAATAAAGCCATAAGATAAAACACATGCAGAAGGTGAGTATAATGACTGATAAAAAAGTGATTGATTTTAAAAAAACTGTCTATGAACTGGCTAATGAACACCCGGAATTCATTCCGATCATGGCGGCCAACGGCTTCCCGGAAATCGCCCTGCCAGGCATGACCAGCACAGCCGGTCGTTTTATGACCGTCCCCAAAGGCGCAAAAATGAAGGGGCTCAATTTTGACGATATCAGCAAAGCTTTTGCCGATAGCGGCTTCGAAGTAGTAGAATAAAGGCAGTAAAGGCTGAGGAGGACATATCATGAGTGAATTGATTAATAATCGCGAGAGACGCGCCCAGGTTCTCAAAGAACTGATCCTAGAGCTGCATGAGGGAAAAACTGTTGATGAGGTGCGCGAAAAATTTGCTGCTGAGTTTGAAGGTGTCGCAGCTACTGAGATCTCAGCAGCCGAGCAGGCCTTGATCGCCGACGGCATGCCGGTCAGTGAAATCCAGCGTCTGTGCGACGTGCACGCCGCAGTTTTCAAAGGATCAGTTGAAGAAATTCATAAACCATCAGCCCCGGAAGAAATCGCCGGCCACCCGGTCAATACTCTGATCCGTGAAAACAGAGCGATTGAACGCCTGATCGATACCCAGATCAAACCGAATGAAGCTAAGCTTGCCGATGGTGATCTGCAAGCGCGTCAAGACATGCTGCAGGCATTTGACCGCTTGCTGGAAATTGATAAGCATTATTCAAAGAAGGAAAATCTCTGGTTTCCTTACCTGGAGAAAAACGGTATTACAGCACCACCGAAAGTCATGTGGGGTGTCGATGACGAAATTCGCCAAATGATCAAAGATGCCCGCGCAGCGCTGGCTGAAGGACCTGCCGGTGAAGCAGCGGTTAAAGTCGCTGATGCACTGGAAAAAGTCACCGAAATGATTTTCAAAGAAGAGAACATCCTGGTTCCGATGGCTTTGGACGCCTTGAAACAAGCTGAATGGGGTGCCATCGCCAATGCTGTGTCCGAGATCGGTTTCTGCCTGATCAAAGGCGTTCCAGCCTGGCAGCCTGATCTCTCGGTTATCGAAGAAGCTGCACAAACCGAAGCCTTACCCGCTATACCGGCCGATGGCAATCTCTACCTGCCGAGCGGTGTGCTCAAATTGCAGGAAATGATCGGCATGCTCAACACATTGCCTTTCGACATTACCTTTGTCGACAAAGATGACACAGTTAAATACTTCTCTGAAGGCAAAGACCGCATTTTCGCCCGACCGCGCACGATCATCGGCCGCAAGGTTTCCAACTGCCATCCGCCGGCCAGCGTTCACATCGTCGAAAAGATTGTTGACGATTTCAAGAGTGGCCGCAAAGACCATGAAGATTTCTGGATCAAAATGGGTCCGCGTTACGTTTTCATCCGTTACTTTGCCGTACGCGGTGAAACCGGAGAATATCTCGGCACAATCGAAGTCACCCAGGATATCGGTCCGATTCAGGCGATCGAAGGTGAAAAGCGACTGATGTCATAAAGGATAACGGATAACGGATAATCGGGATTTGCAGCATTATCCTCCTGTGATCAACTTTTTAGTCGTTCAAAGGAGGATTTTTGCATTATATCAGCTATATCCAAAACTTGATAATGAGTCATCGACTTGTCAATATTTTGTGAAAAATTACGGTTGAATTAAGAAAAGTCCCTCTCAGATGAAATCTAAGAAGGACCCCGTTCACAAACTCCAAATATCCGTTATCCGTTATCTGATATTGTTATCCCAGCAGCCCTTTTTCTTCCAGGAATGCTTTGGCTACCGCAGCTGGATCCAGTTTATCGACGGATACTTGACGATTGAGTTCCTGCATCTGCGGAGTATCGATCAATCCGGCGAAGGAGTCGACGATCGTTTTGATTTCAGGGTATTTTTCAACGATATCATTGCGAAGAACGAGAATTCCGTTGTACGGCGGATTGAAATTTTTATCATCTTCAAGGACAACCATATCCATAGCGACCAGCTGACCGTCAGTTGTATAACAATTGACAGCGTCAACATCTCCGTTGGCATAAGCCTGATAAATCAGGCCTAGGTCCATCGGAATTGCTTCCTTGTAGGAAAAACCATATAAGGCAACATATTCGTTATAACCCTGACCAGGGTAATTAAGCCAGGTCTGGTCAACAGCCAGCTTCATGTCCGGCGCAAAAGCGGCCATATCGCTCTGGGTTTTGACATTGTTCTCCTCAGCCCAGCTGCGAGACACAGCAATGCCGTAGGTGTTATTATACCCCCAAGGCTCGGCGCAATACATTTTGTACTGCTGATCCATCATATCTCTTGTTTCTTCAAAAACAACCCGTGGATCACGATTATTTTCAGATAATACCTGCTCAAGCAAACCCAAATACAGCGTTCCGGTGAAACTGGTGAAAACTTGCAGATCATTGCTTTTTGTTGCTTCAAAACCAGCCATGGATGAACCGAGATTCCGGACATGTTCAACTTTGTGGTCCGTTTTTGCCTCGACAACAGCTTTAAAAATTTCAGCCAGAATTTCTACTTCTGCATAGCCTTGTGAGCCCACCTTGATAGTAGCCGATTTGCCAGTGGTGCCGGCGCACCCGGCCAGAGCAGAGCTGAACATCAGCAGAGCCACAATGAGAATCAGTGAGCGAAACATCAATTTTCTTTTCATTTTGTCATTCCTTTCTTCAAACCGCTTGTTTTGTTGACTTGTTCTGATTTTTGCTGATCCGCAGGCCTCGAGGGGTCATGACATATTCGAATCTGCCGAGCAGATAGTCAGTCAGCAGTGCCAGCAATGCCGAGGGAATAGCGCCGACCAGCAGCAGCTCATCACGGTAAAGATTGAGACCGCGAACAATAAACTGACCGAGCCCGCCGGCTCCGATATAGGCCGCAATGGTGCCTGTTCCTATGCAGATGACTGCTGCTGTGCGAATTCCACCCATGATAACCTGGAATGCCAGTGGCAACTCGATCATGTGCAGCCTTTGCCAGCCGGTCATGCCCATGCCGAGAGCCGCCTCTTTGAGAAACGGATCGACACTTTTAATACCAACAACTGTATTGCGCAAGATCGGTAAAAGTGAATAAAGAAAAAGCGCGATGATAGCTGGCCGAGTGCCGATGCCCAGTCCGATGACGATCATCAGTGTCAGCAAGGCCAGGCTGGGGATTGTCTGTAAAACATTGACGACAGTCAGGAAGATTTTCTCCAGAAAGGGGCGTCGTGTTGCCAGAATTCCAAGAGGTACAGCTATGATGATCGCCAGTAAAACAGGAATAAGAACCAGATTGACGATATGCTGACTTAACGCTGTTAAAAATTCATCCGGATTGTCAGTGATGACTTTGATGACCCGATCGACCAGCGATCCTCTGACCGTCAGAGCTGTTTGAATGGAAGCGAAGAGAGAAAAGATGCTGTTCATGATCAGTTCGCCTCCTCATGATTGTTTGTTCTACCGGCAAATCCGTTCTTGCCGATTTCTGGTCCACTCCAGAGGACATCGGAAAGAACATTAACAAGACTGGCCCGGGTAATTAATCCTTGCAGACGGAATTGATCATCGACAACCGGCAAGTAACCGACATTGTTCTGAGCCATCAGTGAAACAGCTTCACGCACCGTGTGACCGACATGTGCCGTTGTTGGCTGCTGAGTCATAAAGCTGCCGATGCGGCCGCCCTTGGCCAGGTTTTGCTGAATCTCTCTGATGGTGATGATGCCACTGAGCACATTATTCTGGTCAACGACCATCAGGCTGTCAACACGGTATTTGCGCATACGTTCCATACCTTCAGCCAGACCGCGGCCAATCTCGATAGTGACCGGATCAGGGATCATGATTTCTTCAACCAGCACATCATCCGGTGAGCGCAGTCCGCGGTTGCTGCCGATAAAATTGACAACGTAATCATCAGCCGGATTCCGAAGCATCTCATCAGGCGGCGCAGCCTGCACAACCTTGCCGTCGCGCATCAAGACAATAGTGTCAGCCATCTTCAGCGCTTCATCCATATCGTGCGTCACAAACAGTATAGTCTTGCGCAAACGAGTCTGGATCTTTTTGAATTCGCTTTGCAATTGATCTCGCGTTATCGGATCCAAAGCACCGAAAGGCTCGTCCATCAAGATGATCGACGGATCAGCCGCCAGAGCCCGCAACACGCCAATTCGCTGTTGTTGCCCGCCGGAAAGCTCTTTTGGATATCTGTTCAGATAAAGGCCGGGATCCATGTCAACCATGCGCAATAATTCCTCAGCCCGTTCGGTCATGCGCGATTTGCTCCAGTGAAGGAGTTTGCCGACAACTGAAATATTTTCAGCGATGGTCATATTGGGGAAGAGGCCAATTTGTTGAATCACATAACCAATGCCCCTGCGCAGTTCAACCGGATCTTGCTGAAAAACATCTTTATCGTTGACATAAATATGGCCGCTGGATGGTTCGATAATCCGGTTAACCATTTTGAGTGTTGTTGTTTTGCCGCAGCCAGATGCACCGATCAATGTAACCAGCTCACCGGGATTGACATCCAGGTTAAGATGGTCAACAACAGCCTGACTGCCATACAGCTTACTTATATCTTCAAATCTGATCAAACAATTTGCCTCCTTGAGCAGTAAAAAAATTGCTTGTCCATTAAAAACAAACAACCTAATATTACATGACAAGTTGGCGGTTGTCAAATCAAAGAACAATTAACGAGTAACAAGTTAAGGGTGAAAGGTGATTCGTGAGCCTGTGGAGCCTTGGCATCGCGGCCTATTTTCGTATTATAAAAGAGTCATCGTTAATTAAATCAAGGAAGACCCCGTTCGCAAATCTCGAAACTCGTTACTTGTTACTTGCTAGGGCATTTCAAAACTCTGTAATGCTTGAAAACAGGGCATTTTGAGCTTCGATAGATATTGAACTCCTCCTTGGTTTTGCTTAGAATTGAAGTAACAACCCATCCATTCCTGCAAAACACAAGGAGGAAGTTCACCATGTTAATCCCCCGTCTACCCCGGCAAATGACACTTCAGGGCGTTCTCGACGAGGTTGTCGACCTTCAGGAAAAGGATGCCGCAGCTTTCTTTGCTTTACTCAAGGAGAACCTGGATATCGCCGCACTGATTCCCCTGGAATTTTACCAGGCTTACCACAGCCGGCTAGGTCGTAACCGTTCGTATCCGCTGGCCCGTATGGTTTCTGCTTTTCTCCTGCAGAAGTTTATCGGCTTCGCTCAGGATAATGTTCTGCTGACTTTCCTGTCCTTGTGCCAGCCTGCCCGTCAGTTCTGTGATTTGCCCAAGGTGCCCAGTGCATCTCGCTTTTCCAGATTCAAGACGGAATTTTACGAACAGATTCACGCTTTGTTCGACGCCCTGGTCGATCTGGTCAATCCGATCTGCCTGGAAATGGGTCCCCAGAAAGCAACCCAGTTCAGTTATGACACGACTGGTCTTGAAGGCTATGTCCGCAGCATTCGGGACTTGATAACTTAATCCTTTTCCCTATTTCGATGTCAAAGTTCTTTGCCTCATATTTGAGGTTGTTTCCCACTGCCTGTTGCTTCGTTTTCCACATTTTGAATGAAATCTCCTGTGAAAAAATCCGTTGTTCTTGCCTGCTGGCTGATCTGATCACTCTTTTTGCAGGTCGTTTCTTTTATGCTTGCATCTAATTCGAATGAATTACGCAATCCCCTTTATTATAACGGTTTGCAGTCAATGCAATCTTATCTGCGATCTGTAGCTCAGGCCTCAGGATATGCTGGCGGCAGCAGGCTCGAAACACCTAAACTGTCAGCAAGATCGAGCAAGGCCAGATTAATGCGATTTCTGATGGCCATCATTTCATTGTAGTCAGCACCGGTATAGTAACAAATAAATATTTCAAAGGCGTAAACTGTAAAACCTTCCAGGATAACCATGCTGCCTTCATCTTGCACATCAGGATCATCAGCCAGAATTTCGCGAGTTTTAGTGATGAAGGTCTGGATCGACTCAGGTGTGGCGGTTCGCGGCAGACCGACCTTAAAAGCTACCCGACGCGACGTCCGGTTGCTACCATTGATTATATTATAATTAGCCAGTTTGGCGTTGGGAATGTAAACCAGCGAACGGTCAACAGCCCGTACTCGGCTGCTGCGCAGGCCTACGCGTTCGACTGTGCCGGCGATGCCGTCAACTTCGATATACTCACCGATTTCAAATGGCTTATCCAGCATGATGACGATACTGCCGATAAAATTCGATGCAGTATCCTGGGCAGCCAGGGCGATAGCCAGTCCGCCGATACCGAGACCGGCGATCAGACCAGTCAAATCAGTGACCCAGCGGGCTAGAACCACCAGCAGGCCAATGATGACGATCAGGATCTGGATACCGCTGGCTATAAAATGAGCAGCAGTCGGATTGACAGCCGTTTCCCGGTCACGGAAAGAATCGAGCAATGTTGCTGACACAAGACCGGCTGCTGTATAAAGCATCCAGACTGCCGCAATAATGAACAATGAAGCCAGAATATTTCCTGCAAGACCTGACACTTTGTCTGGGAAATTCATAAAATGTGTGCTGATCAGAGCTGTACCACATAAAATCAGTAAAGCAGTGGGCTGCAGCAAGCTCTTTTTAATCAGCTGATAGCGCTCAGGCCGTTTTTTTCGCATACCGGCAAAGGCTATACGGAGAACAAGCCTCGCCAATGGTCGCCGAAAGATTAATACGACCACAATGACCGATATTTCAATCAACCAATAGATTGTCTGTTCATTTTTAAGAAAATCGAACATGTCCGTGACCTCGTAAGATAGATTATCTGTCCTTTAATGTATCATGCACAGGTGCTACTGTCCATAACAAAGGGTTTATGCTATAGTCAAACTACCAATATGCATTATTTTCAAGTGGGTGATTCTGCTATGAGCGAAAAAATTGAAACACCGGTTTACGCGAAGATTGCTTTGGATATTGCCGGCAAAATTGCTGCCGGGGAGTTGATAGAGGGTGAGAGAATATCTGGCCGGTCTGGACTGGCAGGACTCTACCAAGTCTCGCCTGAAACAATTCGCCGCTCAATACAGCTGCTTGAAGACATCGGTATCGTCAAAACCCGCGCGGGCAGCGGTATCTATATTATTTCCCGCGAACAAGCCAAACAATACGCTGAACGTCATAAAGTGATGACAGGTTTTCGAGAAATTCGCGAAGAGATACGCGAACTGATACGTCAAAAAGAAGTCATTGAAGCTAGAATTACGGATTTGATCGAACAGCTTGAAGAGCAGGCAGGCCGTTTACAAAATATCCGTCCGGTCTATCCATATGAGGTTACCGTTCCGGCCAGATCCCCATTAATCGGTAAAACGATCAATGATTCAAAATTCTGGCAGAATACGGGCGGTACAATTGTTGCCATCCGCCGTGGCAACACGATTTTTAACTCACCAGGCCCCTATGCAATTTTTCTTGAAGGTGATGTTCTGCTGATTACCGGTGAGACCGGCGTAGACAGCCGAAGTAAAACATTTTTATCAAGCAACGAGTGTTAAGGTGAAAAGTGAAGGGTGAAGGGTGAAGGGTGTCGCTTCGCGAGATGCGGTAGTGTCAGAAACATGTGTAATCCTTGCCTTCGGCCTAGCCAGTTTCGCTGGCAATCATTTCGCGAAGCGACACCCTTCACTCTTCACCCTTCACCCTTCACTCAAAAAGAGTCTCCCCTGAATAAAATCAAGGAAGACCCCAATCGCAAATTTCATTACTTGTTACTTGTTACTCGTTACTTGTTCCTTG
>DMJC01000076.1 GCA_003451915.1 Clostridiales bacterium | reverse complement strand
ACCGTACTGAACTGGCCTGGCGCGGCACCGACAGTCTTTACGACAAGTTTTTTTATGAAAAATACGAAGCGGGATCAGCAGTACTGGCCGAAGTGGCTATGTACCGCAAGGGGATGGATGAAAATGCAATTTTAAAGAAATATATAAATATTACTGCAGAGATGAGGCTGGCTGGCATCGATGCGGCCGAAGAGAACCTGAAGATGCTGCAGGACATTGCCATTAACAACAACTTCCCCAAATATATTGCCTTGCGCATACAACTCGAGAACGATCAGATCAAGAGCATCCGTGAAAATATCGCCATCCAGGAGCAGGCGATCATTGACAACCCCACTCAGGAAGAGTATCTGAATCAGTACATCGAAGATCTCAAACGGCAGATTCAGATCATTGAAACCAATAATATCCCGATGCTTGAATACCGGCTGGCCAAAAATATCATCCCCGGCCAGCCGATCTGGCAGAATAACGCGATTTCTGACATTGAAAACAGCCGCAGCCAGCTGGCCTATCTGGTGATCATGTCCGAAGAGGAATGGAATGAGAACCGCGGCGGCGGCGACATCAAGAACGAGTACAGCGGTTATTATCCATACCCTGGCCAGCAGGAAACCTACCAGGAATATGTCGCTTATATGCAGCGTCAGATCGACAATCTCAACAAGACGATCATCATTGCCCAGAAGTCACTGGACTTTGACAAGCCCGATATGAAATATGTACCGGAGGGTTCAAGGAACCGTACGGTCGGTTTCCTGTCGTACTCGATGATTGTCACCCTGTTCGGCGTGCTGCTGGGTGGCTGGCTGATCGCCAGTGAATATCAGCAAGGCACCATCCGTCTGCTGATGATCCGTCCGAAGACCCGGACTAAGATTCTCTTGTCCAAATTTGCCGCCGCGCTGGTTATCTGGCTGGTGGCTGACCTGGCTTGCAGCCTGGTGAATTTTATCACCAACGGCATCTTCTTCGGCTTCACTGATTTTGCCAACCCGAATTACACGGTGACCGGGCAGATCGGCTTCTTAGCTTATTACATCCCAAGACTGCTGGCCTGCGTCCTGCCGATTCTCTTTTCCTTCACGATTGCTTTCATGCTGTCTGTTCTGGTCAAGAACATTGCCGTGGCCATTGCCGTGCCAATCGTCCTGTACATCGCCAGCATCATTGTCATGAACATCTTTGCTTACAGCAACACCATGGACTGGCTGGCCTGGACACCGATTCCGTTCCTGCAGATGGCTCAGTTCTTCAATCAATATTCACCCATTCAATATGTCATCCAGCGAGGCGTCAACCTGAGCCTGCCGTTCGGCATCATCTTGCTGTTCGCCTTATCCGTTGTTTTTACAACGATTGCTGCAGTAGTTTTCAAAAAACGCGATATTGTCAATTGATGGGGGTTCAGTATGGATGACCAAAACGATTTTCTGAATTCATACAAGAAAAAGCTCGATGGTGAAAAACCTGAAACCTTGAGTGAAGCTGAACCGACACCGCCGCCACGTCGTTATGAAGAAAAATCAGCCTTTGTGCCGGTGAGACCGGTCCAGCCGATGCAGCCTTCTGGCGGCCGGCGCGGTGTCCGGCTGATACCGGCCATCGCCATCGGGATCGTCATCCTGGCACTGGCTGCTGTCCTGATCTGGTATTTCAGCCGCGGCCTGACAGCCATCGATCTGACGGGTTATAAGCTCAGTGACGCCCAGATCTGGGCTAACGAGAATGACATTAATCTGCAGATCACCAAAGAATATAATGATGAGTTCGCTGAGGATGAAATCATCGCTCAGGAACCTGTTGCCGGAGCCCGGCTGGATCGCGGCGGATTCCTCAAGATCAGGGTGTCGCTCGGCCATGACCTTAATGTTTTGCTCGATCTGCCTGACCTGATGTCGATGACGATGAGCCAGATCGAGGACTGGGCAGCCACCAATTACATGAGCAAAGTCCGCATCACGACGGAGTATAATGGTGAAGTGGCAGCCGGCAAAGTCATTCGTTTTGAAATCAATGATAACACCGTGGTTGACCGGGTCAAACGCAACACGCCGATCTATATTATTGTCTCCAAAGGACCCGAGCCGCTGGTGACCGAACCGGTGACCGTACCCAACTTCCGGACGATGACCGTCGAACAGAGTCAGGAATTTGCTGACGAAAACGATCTGGTCCTGATTATTGTCGAAGATTATGATGACACCGCGCCCAAAGGATCAATCATCAAGCAGAGCGTTGCAGCTGACGAAGTGGTCAATCCAGGTTCTGAAATCACTCTGACCGTTTCACTCGGCAAAAAAATCATTGTACCGGATTTTTCCGGCATCAGCAAAGATCGTGCGCCTGCAGTGGCTGGCGAGCTGGGGATCACGCTGATTCTCAAGGACAAGTATTCTTCGCGCAGCAAGGATGACTTTATCAGCCAAAGCATAGCCGCAAATACCGTTTACGTGCCTGGCACCATTCTGGAAGTTGCTTATTCGCTGGGAAACAAACTGCTGCTGATGAATTATGTCGGACAATCGCGGTCCGGTCTTGATCTCTGGGTGCAGGACGTCAACAGCCAAGGCGCTCACGTCAAAATCGGCGTCACCTATACGCAGAATAATGCGCCCAGGGATACGATTCTTTATCAGGATAAAGCAAACACTAACATCAACATTGACGCGACCATTTACATCACAGTATCTCGCGGTCCCAAAGTCTTTGTACCTGATCTCGTGGCACCGGCAGGTTCGACTTATGATATCGCCTTCACCAGGGATGAAGCCGCTGCCGCCTGTGAAGCTGTCGGCCTGATCGTCATTTTTGTCGAGGAAGCCCAAAGCAATCGCTTGGCCGGTGAGGTCTGGTATCAGTCCGTGGCGGCGGGGACCGAGGTTTATCAAGGCACAACGATTACCCTCAAGTATGCGCCGGTCAATGCCACACTGGATTTGCCCGGTTTTGCCGGGATGACCCGACAGGCGATCATCGACGCCGGCTGGCTGAAAAAACTTGACATCACCTTTATTATGGCTGACTCCATTGTCGAAGGCTATGCTGGTCAGATCTACGGGCAATCGCTGCCTGCCGGCCGGACCTATGCCTACGGCACAAAAATAACCCTGCAGGAGAGTCAGCCTGAACCGCCACCGACACCATCCCCCACACCGGAGCCATCGCCGACACCGGAACCGACCGTTACTGAGTGAAAAACCTGAGCAAAGCTCAGGTGGTGAAGGGCAATTAACAAGTAACAAGTAACAAGTAACAAGGTACGAGATTTGCGAACGGGGTCTTCCTTGATTTAATTGGGGAAGACTCTTTTTGTTGTAAGGTGGAGCTCGCCGCTCACATACGTCGCGAATTTCAGGCCTACAGGCGCTCTGAGCTCGGTGCCTGTAGGACAAGGGATATCTATACAATATACGGCAGTTCCGCGCAAAGCGGAATTGCCGGATTTCTTCTATAGCCAACGGCCACACTTGTTCCTTGTTCCTTGTTAATTGCCTTTCACTTTTCACTTTTCACTTTCCACCCTTCACCTTTCACTATATAATGAAGTCTATGTTAAAGCTTTGGGGGGCGTTATGGATATTTTGACCATCGGCATCGCCGGAGGTACCGGCAGCGGCAAGACAACGCTCGTTGATCGCATCTGCCAGCGTTTCGGCGCTGAGGTCTGTGTTGTCAGGCATGATAATTATTACCGCCGACATGATGAACTGTCCTACGAACAGCGCTGCGAACTGAATTATGATCATCCGGAAGCTTTTGAAACGGATCTGATGATCAGACATTTGCGTTTGCTCAAGACCGGTCAGCCTGTCGAATGTCCGGTTTATGATTTTGCCGCCTATAATCGGACTGACCGGACGACGACATTACATCCCAAACGGGTGATCATCGTTGAAGGAATCCTGATTTTCAGCGATCCACTGCTGCGCAGTGAAATGGACATTAAAATTTTTGTTGATACCGACGCTGACGTGCGAATTCTGCGCCGGGTGACGCGCGATGTCGAGGAACGCGGCCGCAGTGTGCGCAGTGTGGTTGAGCAATATCTGGCGACGGTCAAGCCGATGCATGAATTATTTGTCGAACCATCCAAGCGGGCTGCTGATGTGATTATTCTCGAAGGAGCATTTAATGAAGTCGCACTCGACCTGATCATGAAAAAGATTGAAGCACACCTTAAAAAGTGAAGGGTGAAGGGTGAAGAGTGAA
>DMJC01000167.1 GCA_003451915.1 Clostridiales bacterium | reverse complement strand
ATCCTGAACCGAATATCCCAGCTGATCCGGCCGGATCGGCCCGCCGATCGCGGCGATCTTGTCGCGGGCAACCGGCAGCAGCCGTTCGAACGATCGGACCGTGTCGTAGCCAAAGAGCGTCATTGCCTGATCGATCAGGCGTTTTTGCCGATCCCATTCGGCCCCTTGCGGCGGCTGCGGGCTGTTGATCGCCAGGGCCGCCGGTGCCAGCGGACCAAATACGCGATTAACCTCCTGCTCCCATTGGCTGGCGTTCATAATCGGCCGTTGCTCGGGCAGTTGGTCACCTTTAAATAATCGTTGATAAATCGTCATGCTGATCAGCGTGCCGATGCCCACCTTATCGCCGTGCAGGCTGCCCGGCCGCTGACGCTGGATGTCGCGCATTTCCAGCAGGTGTGATATGTGATGTTCGGAACCAGAAGCCGGACGGGAAGTCCCCATCATCTGCATGCCGATCCCGGTCAGGGACAGGGTTTCCATCAGCTTGGCGCAGGCAGCGCCGCGCCGCAGCGGATCAGCATCTTTGACTGCCAGGTCATCGGCCAGCGCCAGACAATCAGCAGTCGCCTGGCCGACCAGCGCAGCGATCAGCGGGCAGTAGGCTTCGTCTTCAACGGCGTAGGCCAGCCGCCAGTCGATCATGGCGATGATCTTCGCCATGACATCGCCGAATCCTGCTGCCGTCATGGCCTCCGGCGCACCCGCCAGCACGGTCGGATCGTAAAAGACCGCTTCTGGTGCTACACCGGGAAATGTCGTCTTGAATCCTTTATTGAGAATCGGCGTCGTCATCGAGGCAAAGCCGTCAACCGATGCAGCTGTTGCATAAGACACAAAGGGAATACCGGTCAGCAGGCTGACATAGCGCGTAATATCCGTCAAGGTACCACTGCCGCAAGAAACGAGAAAGTCCGGCCGATCGGCCATCGCCACCAGCAGACTGCCCAAGGCATGCTCATCGGCATGCAAATCTGTCCGGTCAAAAACCAGTGAGCGAGGTGAAAATCGGGTCAAACCTTCCATCAACTGATGGCCGGCTGCCTGCAAGGTCGTCTGATCCATGACAACCAGGCAACGGCCTCGAAATCCGAGATCCGCCAAGTGAAAACCCGTCTCGCCGGCGATATTGACACCCTGCGCCAGACGGCGGGTTCTTATTGTATGTGTGCGGCCGCAAGCCGGACAGATTTTGCTCTGGCCAAGCCAGTCCAGAACCATTTTCATGCCAGTCAGATGTTGCCAGGATGCAGGGTCTTTTTCTTTTGAAAAACAAACATTATCGAAATCAAGCATTTGATAATCTCCTTGTTTTAATAACTTATTTTCGATCAGAAAAATATCATTTGTTTTACGGATCAGAGATTTTTCTGATCTCTGAAAACCATCACCAGCAAGGCGGCCAGAATCAGCTGCGGCAGGCTGTTGGCGATATAATAAAAGATCTGGCTGCGGCCGGCAAAGGATGTCTCAAGAAAATAAAAGGCGCTGCCGGCTGCGAAAGCCAGTATAATCAGCAGCAGACGCGGCTGCAGATCTCGGCCGGCAGCCTGCTGAAAGCCGAGAATCACAGCAAAAGACACACAAAGGGCGCTGAAGGCAAAAAAGATGTAATCCATCGCAGTTCCACCTCATTGCCCAGTATATCATATCCCTTTAATCTTGACCGCCAATCTGCTAATATAGATTTACTTTCTTATTGCAGGGCAGGTGTCTCTCATGGATCGACCAGATGTGCATAGTCTTTGGCGTCGCGCACTCAATTTATTAGAAGGCGAAATCACCGAAATCAGCCTGAACACATGGATTCGTCCGATGGAACCCGTGTCGGCTGACCAGGGTGTGTTTATTTTGTCGGTACCCAATGATTTTCACAAAACGTTTGTCGACCAGTACGTGCCGTTGATCCGCAACACCTTGAAATCGGCGCTGGCGACTGACTATGAAGTCAAAATCATTGTCGGCAGTCCGGAACAGTCGATCTGCCCGCCGGACAGCGCAGCGAGCCTGCTCGATGCCAGCCCGGACGGCACCGGCCAGATCAGCAACAGCCGGCTCAATCCCCAATACACCTTTGAAGCATTTGTCGTCGGCAGCGGCAACCGTTTTGCCCATGCCGCCTGTGTGGCCGTCGCCGAAAAACAGGGTGGCCGTAATTTCAACCCGCTCTTTTTGTATGGCGGATCCGGTCTGGGCAAGACCCACCTGATGCATGCCATCGGCAACCATGTTATGGCCCGTCAGCCTAACAAGAATATCCTTTATGTCCAGTGTGAGCAGTTTGTCAACGAGTTCATCTATACCATCAAAGAAAACAAGTATGATGATTTCCGTAATAAATACCGCAACACAGATATGCTGCTGATCGATGATATCCAGTTCATCGAAGGCAAAGAGCAGATGCAGATCGAATTTTTCCATACCTTCAACACCCTTTACGAGTCTGGAAAAAATATTGTCATGACCTGTGATAAGCCGCCGCAGAGTCTGATCTCACTCGAAGAACGCCTGCGCACGCGTTTTTCCTGCGGACTGACTGTTGACATTCAGCCGCCGGATTATGAAACCCGTGTGGCCATTCTCAAACGGCGCGCCCAGATCAATCACGTTACAGTCCCGGACAATGTTTTTGAATTCATTGCTTCTAATATCGCATCCAACATCCGCGAACTGGAAGGGGCATTCAACACAGTCTTGTGTTACTCACTGCTGGCCGGATCGATCACGCTCGAGGTTGCTGCCGAAGCCCTGAAAGATATCATCCAGCCGCTGGCCGGCAAAAAGATCGATTCAGCTGTCGTCATGGACGTCGTCGCCCGCTACTACCATGTCACAGTCGAGGATCTCAAGTCTAACCGACGAAATAAAGAAGTCACCAATCCGCGCCAGGTTGCCATGTACCTTTGCCGTAATCTGCTCAATATGACACTGCCGCAGATCGGCCAGGAGTTTGGCAACCGCGATCACACAACCGTCATGCATTCCTGCAACAAGGTTTCTGATGATATCAACGGCGAGTGCACTCTGATCAAAGATCTGGATGAAATCAAGAAGCGAATAGCCAGCTGATTAATAAAGAGAACAAACGATCAGTTTTCCACAGTTTAAATGTGGAAATGTGGAAACAGGGTCGGTGGAAAGTGTGTGGATAAATGTCATGTGGAAAACTCTCCACACAGAGCCTGTCTAAAGCCAAGTTTTATCAACAGGTTATCAACAGGCCAAATCATTGCAGTACAGTGCTTTCAGCAGTTTTCAACAAGATCCACACAACATAAGAAGAAAAGTGATAAAATATATAAGATTAATGAACAACAGGCAATTTCGCCAAGGAGGACATCAGCATGAAACTCATCTGCTCTCGTGACCGGTTAATGGAAGCCATCAGCATCGTCCAGAAAGCAGTCGCCACCCGTTCCACATTACCGATCCTGGACGGAATTTTGCTGGAAGCGAAGAATGGCGTCATATTGACCGGCTATGATCTGGAAACCGGTATTGAATGCCATATCGAAGCTGATGTGCCCGAAGCAGGCAGTATCGTCGTCAATGCCCGCATGTTTGGCGATATCATCCGCAAACTGCCTGACGACATCGTCACCATTGAGACCGGCCACAATCTGGCTTTACAGATTGAATGTGGCAGCACCCATTTTTCAATCAAAGGCATTCGCGCCGATGATTATCCCAAAATACCTGTTGTCGAAGAAGAACAACAGCTGGTTGTCAAACAGAATCTGCTCAAAGATATGATCCGGCAGACTTTATTTGCCGTCAGCACTGATGAAAGCCGCCCGGTCCTGAACGGCTGCTTTTTAAACTGTGACGGCAAAAACCTTGAAATGGTTGCTATTGACGGTTTTCGCCTGGCCTTGCGTAAAAATGAAATCGGCGAGGGTCTGCCCGTCATGAAATTTATCATTCCCGGGAAGGCTTTAAATGAAGTTGGCCGTATTTTACAATCAAATGAAAGCCCGGTCGAAATATATCCATCACAGAATCATATCCGCTTTGATACCGGCCGGGTCAAGCTGGTATCCCGTCTCATTCAGGGCGAATATATGAATTATAAAGGCATCATTCCGCAGACGGCTGAAACGACCATGACGATTTCACCAGCTGCCATGCTGGCGGCCATCGAGCGCGCCTCCCTGGTCATCACAACTGAGGAACGCCGTTTTCCGGTGCGCCTGACCATGCCCGATGATGAAACCCTGGTGGTCAGTGCCAACACTGAAATCGGTACCTTGCGCGAAGAAATTAACGTATCAATGACGGGTAATCGCATCGATATCGATTTTAATCCGCGCTATTTTGTCGACGCTCTCAAAGCTATTGATGAAGATGAAATTTCGGTTGTTTTCAACGGCAGCATGGGGCCTTGTGTCCTCAAGCCTGCGGACAGCCAGGAATTTGCCTATCTCGTCCTGCCGCTGCGCCGCTAATCAACAGTTTTCCGCCAGATGATCATTAAAAAAGTCGAGTTGTCCGAATTTCGTAATTATGATCGGCAATTAATCGACACTGAACCAGGCATCAATGTATTTTATGGCGATAATGCTCAAGGTAAAACCAACATCCTTGAGGCTGTTTATCTTTGCGCCTGTGCGCGTTCACATCGCACAGCGCGCGATGCTGACTTGATCAGGCATTCAGCCGATCGTTATACTGTCCGGATCTGCTTTGTCAATCAAAATGGATCTGAAGACGAAATCGAGATTGAATATCTCGAAGCAGTGCCAGGTGATCCCCAGCGCACCCGCTCCCAGCGGATTGTACGCCAAAACGGCCTGAAACTGGATCGGATCGGCGATCTGATGGGTTTGTTTCATGCTGTTATCTTCGCTCCTGAGGATTTAATGCTGGTTAAAGAAGGGCCATCAACCCGCAGGCGATATCTTGATCTTTTAATTTCGCAGGTCAGGCCTTCTTATTTTTTAAATTTACAGCAATATTCCCGCTATTTGCTGCAGCGAAACAAATTATTGAAGCAGATTGCATCGCTGGATGAAAAGGCCCGCCTGCAACTTGAGGTTTGGAACCAGGCACTGGCCGAGCAGGCTGCCGGACTGATTGAGCAGCGGATGATCTATACGCGCCGGATTGCTGAACTGGCAGCAGAAGCGCAAGAAAAAATATCATCAGGACGCGAAAAATTATATATTAAATACCGTACAGTATCAGGTATAAAGCCAGATTTCACAAAAAAACAAATTGCTGATCATTATTTAGATAAATTAAATGCCAACATGCCAGATGATCTGGATAAACGGACGACAGGTCAGGGGCCACACCGGGATGATCTGGAGTTATCACTGGATGGTGACGGACTCAAACCCTTTGCTTCACAGGGACAACAGCGATCGGCTGTTTTAGCGCTCAAACTGGCTGAATTGGCTATTTTACGTCAGGATACAGGTGAAGCGCCTGTATTGCTGCTTGATGATGTCATGTCTGAACTCGATGAAAGCAGACGTGTCCGCTTATTAGAAAATATTAATGACGCCCAGGTTTTCGTGACCTGCACCGATGCCCAGCAGGTCGTCACTGAAATACGGCAGGAAAAACATCTGGATGCTGTAGCCGCACAGAATGATCAGCTTTTTACTTTTTTTCATGTTGCGCAAGGGCATGTACAAAAGATGGAAAAATAGCGCGTTTTATGGTACAATATTTCTTATGGTCAACAGCAAAGGCTCTTCAGGCAACGATCAACCATGCTGTTGCAGAGAAGGGACGGAGTTCACAGAATGTTTGTCCATATTGGCGGGGAGTGTACAGTTTCCGACAAGTTTATTGTGGGAATATTCGATTTCGATGGTACAACTCAGGACAATTCTGACACACGTTCTTATCTTCGGCGGGCTGAAGCAGATGACCGGGTCGAAATCGTTTCGCCTGATATTCCGCGATCATTTGTTGTAACGGCCGACAGAATTTATATTACCCCGATTTCAACTGCAACTTTACGCCGGCGTCTCAGCAGGAGTTATGGCGTAATTGATAATGATGTCTGATTTAATATGATATGCGATAACAGATATAGGATGGTGAAAAATGGCTATTGATAAAAAAGGCAGTCAAGGAATACAAGCAGATCAGTCGGCTGCCAGTGTCGATTCGGGCAACATTGATGAGGTCATCAATCTGGCTGAAAATCCACAGGCTTTGATTGATGATGATTTTACCGAAGAAGTACTCGAATTGGACGATAATAAATACGATTCCTTCGACACAACCAATGCGTCGCATTACAATGAAAGTGATATCCAGGTTTTGGAGGGCCTTGAGGCTGTCCGCAAGCGTCCAGGCATGTATATCGGGGATACCGGACCACGTGGTCTGCATCATCTGATCTATGAGATTGTCGCTAATTCCGTTGATGAAGCCTTGGCCGGCCGTTGTGACTTGATTGATGTCACAGTTAATCCTGATCATTCGGTGACTGTCATTGATAACGGCAGCGGTATTCCGGTTGGCATTCATCCCAAAATGGGCATTCCGACCGTCGAAGTTGTCCATACCATTCTGCATGCCGGAGGCAAATTCGGCGGCGGTGCTTACAGTGTATCCGGTGGCTTACACGGCGTCGGTGCTTCTGTTGTCAATGCGCTTTCAGAATGGATGGAGGTCTTTGTCTGTCGGGATAACCGCAAATACAAGATCCGTTTTGAACGGGGCGCCACAGTGCAGCAACTGGCTGAGGTCGGAACCTGCACATCAAACGGCACAACCACAATTTTCAAACCTGACCATAAAATTTTTGGCGAATTTGAGTATGATTTCAATATCATGCTCACGCGTTATCGTGAAATGGCATTCCTTAACCCGGAAATCACCATCAAACTGAATGATCACCGGGTCGATCCGCCGGTTGAGAAAGTTCTCCATTACGAGGGCGGCATCATCTCATTCGTTGAATATTTGAACAAGCACAAGGAACCCTTGCATAAACAGCCCATCTACATCGCGTCGCGCAACGGTGATTGCTATGTTGAAGTAGCCATTCAATATAATGATTCATATGCTGAGAATGTCTATTCCTATGCCAATAACATCGCCACAATTGAAGGCGGCACACATATGACCGGGTTTAAGACTGCCCTGACCAAAGTCATCAATGACTATGCCCGTAAATATGGCATGCTCAAGGCAAACGATAAAAACCTGCAGGGCGAGGATGTCCGTGAAGGCTTAGGAGCCATAATCAGCGTCAAACTACCCGAACCTCAGTTTGAAGGACAAACCAAGACCAAACTGGGTAATGCCGAGATCAGGCCGTTGGTTGAAAGTGTCATCAACGACAAACTGGCTGCTTATCTCGAAGAAACGCCTTCAATCGCCCGAATGATCATTGATAAGTGCCTGTCAGCCAGCCGCGCCCGTGACGCAGCCCGTAAAGCACGCGATATGACCCGGCGTAAAAATGTTCTGGAGTCGAATGCCCTGCCGGGTAAACTTGCTGACTGCCAGGAAAAAGATCCGACATTCTGCGAGGTCTTCATCGTTGAAGGCGACTCGGCTGGCGGTTCTGCAAAAAACGGCCGTGAAAGAAAATATCAGGCGATCCTGCCACTTTGGGGTAAAATGCTCAATGTCGAAAAGGCGCGAATCGACAAGGTTTATGATAATGAGAAACTGTTGCCGATCGTTCTGGCGCTTGGTGCAGGAATTGGTGCTGATTTTGACCTGGCACGCCTGCGTTATCACAAAGTTATCCTTATGGCAGATGCCGATGTTGACGGATCACATATCCGGACACTGTTACTGACCTTCTTCTTCCGGCACATGAAACCGCTGGTTGAAGCTGGCCACGTTTTCATAGCTTGTCCGCCACTGTATCGGGTCTATGAGGGTAACACATCCTTTTATGCTTACACGGATCGCGATGTTGAGGAAATCAAAGAAAAAACCGGTTGGAAAGAGCCTAAAATCCAGCGATACAAGGGCCTTGGCGAGATGAGCGCTGAACAGCTCTGGGATACGACAATGAATCCAGAAACACGTAAACTCCTGCGCGTCGGCATGGAAGATGCCCAGACAGCTGACGAGACGTTTACGCTGTTGATGGGCGACAAGGTAGAACCACGTAAAGAGTTCATCCAGATTAACGCAAAATTTGCCAGGGCTGATGTCTGACAAAAATGTCTGATAAATAAGCCTTTCAGCCGTCTGTTTCACGTGAAACAGACGGCTTTTTTATCATAATGATTGCCTTGTGATCAGGTCAAGGCACGGACACAAGACTGTTTTTATCAGTCGATCTATGATAGAATGCTAAAATCGAAGTCGTCAAGGAGCGTGTCATATGCCACAAGTACTTGCTATTGTCAATCAAAAGGGTGGCGTGGGTAAAACAACCACGACAGTTAACCTGGCTACCTTAATAGCATCTAAAGGGAAGAAGACACTGCTGATTGATATGGA
Organism: Clostridiales bacterium; assembly: GCA_003451915.1. Classification (GTDB taxonomy): domain Bacteria; phylum Bacillota; class Clostridia; order Saccharofermentanales; family UBA5734; genus UBA8949. The sequence goes on along the minus strand of DMJC01000167.1, from coordinate 1,259 downwards.
TCCGCAAGGCAATGCGACGTCGAGTTTTGGATTGGAAAAGAAGAGCTTAAAGTCCACCATCTACGATGTTCTAATCAATGAAGAAGACATCCAGAAGGTCATGATGGATTCAGGTCGCCGTAATCTAACGATTTGTCCAGCTAATATCGAATTGGCTGGTGCGGAAATCGAGCTGGTTAGTGCTGTTTCACGTGAAACAATTCTGAAGCGCGCGCTGGAAGGCATTCTGAAGCAATTTGACTTTATATTAATGGACTGCCCGCCTTCCCTGGGTTTGCTGACGTTAAATGCATTGACTGCAGCAGATGGAGTGATTGTTCCGATCCAAAGCGAATATTTTGCACTCGAAGGCTTGACTCAGCTGATGGAAACCATAACAATTGTCAAAAAGGCTTTAAATCCACATCTGGCAGTTTTTGGCGTCGTTGTAACGATGTTTGATGCGCGGACTCAGCTGGCACACCAAGTAGCCAACGAGGTCCGCCGCTATTTTGGTGATCGTGTTTTCAGAACAATTATTCCGCGTAATGTCCGACTCAGCGAAGCCCCCAGTTTTGGCAAATCGATCATGGAGTATGATCCAAAATCAAAGGGCGCTGAATGTTATGATGCATTGGCTAAAGAGGTCATACGCAGAGCAGGAGGAATCGTCTGATGTGTGCTGCAGTGGGTAAAGGTTTGGGCAAGGGCCTCGGTGCCCTGCTTCAGAATGTTGATCTTGTCTCGGATGAAATCAAGGGCTCGATTGTTGAATTAAAAATCAACGATATCAGTCCGAATGCCGATCAGCCACGCAAGTCATTTGATCAGGAAAAACTGGAAGATTTGGCTTCTTCGATTCGTGAAAACGGCGTTATTCAGCCCATAATTGTCTGCCGGGCACAGCAAGGGTATAAAATTGTTGCCGGCGAACGGCGCTGGCGAGCTTCGCGTATGGCTGGCCTGACCGTCGTACCGGCAATTATCCGTGAGTTGACCGAACTGCAGGTTCTTGAACATGCTTTAATTGAAAATATCCAGCGTCAGGACCTTAACCCGCTGGAAGAAGCCTACGCATTGGAAAAGTTGATTAAAGAACATTCGATGACCCAGGAAAAACTGTCGACAGTTGTCGGCCGCTCCAGGCCAGCAATCACCAACACACTGCGATTGCTGAACTTGCCTGATGAAGTCAAAAAGCTAGTCATAAATGAAGAACTGACTGCAGGTCATGCCCGTGCGCTGCTTGCTTTACCGGAATCATCAAGCCAGATCAAGGC
>DMJC01000138.1 GCA_003451915.1 Clostridiales bacterium | reverse complement strand
AGATTGACATCTATGCTCAATCCCCGATCTCAAGAAACGGATACAAGATTTGCTGTTGATCTATTGTTCAGCCAGGTTATATAAGTTTTCAGCAGGAGCTCTTATTGAGCATCTTCCTGTAAATCAGTAAAATGACTGCACCAGCCATCAACAGCATTCCCATCATGAATCCGATTGGATTTTCGCCAGTCGTAGGTACTGCTTCTAGAATTGTAATTTGAACTTCGCTGCTTGCCAGAGTCGAGCCGACAACCTGGGAAGCCAGGTAATAGGTTCCAGGAGTCAGATTAACCGGCAGCGTCAGGAAGATCTGAGCTGTGCCATTGACGTCAAGCGTTCCTGTCTGAGCGACAGCCGGTGATAACGCGTGGTGGCTGCCATCCAGCAACTGCAAATTAACCTTGGCATCCGCTTCAGTATTAAGGGCTGTAATAGAAACTGCCAATTGTGTGGTGCCAGTGAAAAAAGTGGTCTTAGCCGGTACGATATTGCTGACAAATGGAGTTGGGACCGGCGTCGGTGCCGGCGTCTGAGATGGTGTCGGGTTTTCAGTATACGTTGCATAGACAGTCAGATTATCCGTAATGCTGGTAAAGTTCTTATCCCAGCCACTAAAGGTATAACCAGACCGGGTTGGGTCATTCGGAGGCGTTGCGGTACCGCCTGATGCACCCACATCGGTTTTTAAAACGGTTTCATCCCAGTCTTTAAAGGTGACCGTGTAACTGGTGGCTCCGCTGACAACGACTTTGGCAATGCGAGTAGTGCTTGTAGTAGTCTTGCTTCCGGGCGCCGTGTTGTCCGTATTCGTAATAACGCAATAATAATATGTTGTGCCGCTTGTGGTGGTCGGTACCGAAAAACTTGCCGCAGTCTCACCGGTGATGACCTGACCACCGGTTTCGCTGTTCGAACTGTTGCTGTACCACTGATAGGTGAGCGATCCAGTCGTTGCGCTGGCAGCCACGGACAAGTTTGCTGTTCCACCGAAGTCAACAGTCACGTCAGACGGCTGAGTTGAGATTACTGGAGTTGCAGCGCTTCGATAATATGGAGTCCAGAGACTAAATGAATTTAAAAATGCACCATCAGTAGATTTTATGTATCCCAAGTAAGCCTTGTAAATGACGAGAACAATGCCTTCAGCCGGGATAGGATAACTCGGATCCAGAACGATGACGTTGGGGTAGCTTGGCTTTAATTTGCAACTCATATTGCCAAGACTGCCACTTGCGTATAGGGTGAACTCTTGAGCTTCGGTTACATAGGCGGGAACTGAGGCAGGATCAATATCCTTGTCAAAAGTGATCTCGACAGAATCAGGTCCGGTGACAAGAATGGACTCGATAACAGGCGGGGCAAGTGCATTTACTGCAGTTGTCATAATTAATGGCGGAAGCATCATGAAGAGCATTGCAATAATGGCGACGAACAAAAGCGGTTTTTTACAGACCTGTTCATACTGACATACCTCCCGATTACGAATCAAATTTGTCAATGGAAAAAAAATAGTTACCGTTAGTGGGTTATTTGATTCAGAGGATAATGAAGCATGTAAATATTGATGTCAGATTGACGTTCGAAGCAACATTCTGATAACATTTAATCGGCAGGTCATACCGCCAGTTTCAGATGAAATTATAAATAAAACTGACCTGATTAGATCGGTTACGCCACTAGCTCGGGCAGGGAGTAGGCGTCCAGATAAACCCTGCCTTCATTGCTTTCTAATAAAAGTATCTCCTTAAATTATACTCCTCGCATAATTTGTTTACAATCTATATTTTTTGCTGAATTTTGAAATAGAGAAAACCAGAAACAAAGGAAACGATTTATTAATTTCTATCGCCGATCCAATTCTATCGTCAATGATATAATGGTTAATAAATTAACAAAAGAAGCTTGAGGAGACACATCAATGCTGGCATTTTATCTCGCCCTGGTCGATGACGAACCGTCACGCCTTCTGTTTGAGGAACTCTATCTGGCCCACCGCCACACCATGGTTTGTGCAGCCACAAGGATTCTGCACGATCAGATGCTGGCGGAAGATGCCACGCACGATGCTTTTATACGGATTATCAATCATCTCGAAAAAATTTCCGATCCACATTGTCACAAAACGCGCAGTTTCGTCGTTCTAATAGTAAGGAACATCGCTCTGGATTATTACCGCAGGATGAAGCGACTGGCTGAAACCAGTTTTGACGAAAATGAATTCATCTTTGAAGACCAGGAGCCGGATCCAGCGGAGTTGTTCGAGCAAATGGAAAACCGCGATCTATTTCGCCAGAAGGCCGCCAAACTGCGTCCGATTTATGCCGAAGTTTTAGCCCTGCGCTATTCCTTTGAGTATACTGATCGCGAGATTGCAGAGCTCTTGGGAATCAGCGGCGAAACGGTACGCACAAGGCTGCGCCGGGCCAGGCAACAGCTCAGGCTCGATTTTGAAGAAAAGGGTGATTGATAATGGAGCCTTTAAACGAAGTAAAACTGAAAGCATTGACCGATGCCTATCTCGATTCCTTGTTAACCGATCTGCCGAGTGAAGCGGAGCTAGCCAGCCAGCAGGTTCTATCCAAACGATTTCTAAACAGGATGGATCTACTGACGGGCAGCCGGCACCGGACACCACGTACCTGGAAAAAGATGCTGCTGGTTGCGGCGATTATCAGCGCAATTTTGGCGACTGCGGTCAGTGTTTATGCTTATCGTGAAGCTATTGCAGCATTTTTTATCAATGTATATGAAAAGTATTCAGAAATCATCATCCCCACAACAACTGAAACGAACGATCCGTCCGATGTTACAGAACCGGGCAACAGCCTGACGGACAACCTGCCAACTCATGTTCCGGCAGAATACCGGGAAAAATCGCGCCAGACACTGATTGGTATGCTTCAGATAACATATACCAACGATGCCGGTGATATCCTGTTATTTGAAAAGATGGAACAAGGCAGTCAGCATATCGGCATCAATACGGAAGGTGTCGAAATTGAAGAGCTGACGGTCGACGGGTGCCAAGCACTGTATTATTCCAATTTAGGCCAGAATAATCTGATATGGGCCGATGGCGCTTATATCTATACGATCACTGGCTTTATCAACCAAGGTGAGATCGTCAAAATGGCAATATCAGGGCGATGAACCTTTGCGAGAGAAAGTAAGATAAAGTGTATTTGAAAGTCAGATCAACGGAATAATTACTCGTTATTTATCAAAATCACAATTTTTATTATTCCGAAAAGGTGCTATAATAGATTATCGGAATAATATAACTGTGAGGTGGTTTGATTGGCTTACATCAACGTTAAGGAAGCTGCAGAAAAGTGGCAGATATCTGACCGCCGAGTCCGGATTCTTTGCGAGCAGGGGAAGATACCGGGCGTCATTCGTCATGGCCGCTCTTATCAGATTCCTGCTGATGCTGAAAAACCGGCGGATGGGCGACTGACTCGTGGGCAGAACCTGCCGATGGCTTATGCTGCTTTGCTTAATGGTATCGACCTGAAGATGCGGGAACTTAACCGACGCAGACCATTGACCCAAGGGGAACTGGAGCGGTTAAATGAAGAATTTTTGATTGAGTTTACATACAACTCCAATGCCATAGAAGGCAACACGCTGACATTACAGGAGACAGCACTGGTTTTGCAGGGGCTGACGATTGATCAGAAACCACTCAAGGATCATCTGGAAGCCGTCGGTCATCGTGATGCATTTCATTATGTGCAGCATCTGGTCGCCGACAAAGTCTTGCTCAGCGAACGCATCATCCGAGAAATTCATTCATTGGTACTGACTGATCGGCCAGAGGATAAAGGTGTCTATCGACGCGTACCGGTCCGGATTATCGGCGCACATCACGAGCCGCCGCAACCTTATCTGGTTCCGGTTCAAATGGAGCAGTTGATTGCCGATTATACAAAGAAAAAACGTCATCCGATTGAGCGGGCGGCAAATTTTCATCTTGAGTTTGAAGGTATTCACCCTTTCATCGATGGAAATGGCCGAACGGGTCGGCTGCTGATCAATTTAGAGCTTATGCAACAGGGCTATCCGCCGATCAATGTTAAATTTGCTGATCGAAAACGATATTATGCCTGCTTCGACTCGTATTATCGCGATCAAGATCCCATACCCATGATTCGACTGATTGGTGATGCAGTCGATGAGCAACTGAAACGATATCTGGCGATTCTATAGATCACTTGCAAAATAGCCAAAAGTAAGATCGTAGATATTGAATCAACGCCGAGAGAAACCCGGAGGAATGATAATATGATCAAAGACTCAAAACAAATCATAATAATCATTGGTCTGACGGTGTCGAAGCTATTGATCATTCCCGGTTTCGTCAATTTCCTGCTCGCCTTCGCCACGAAAACAGATCCGCAATATAATGGCTGGTGGATTGTCAGTGGGATCGGTCTTGCCTTGTCGATTGTGTTCCTGGTTTTTATTCTGACGAGAATTTTCAAAACAGGACAGCTGACTCAGCCTCAAAACAATCAAATCATTTTTTCTTCAGTCAATATTGTCTTGAGCATAGGGATTGGCCTGCTTAGTACGATCTTTGCCCTTTATGCTTTAGACAAAGCAATCATTGGGAAGAATACTTCAAACAGCTCTCTTGCAGAAAGTCAATTTAAAACTGCCAAAGTTCTGAATGTGGTTGCTTTTTTATTAATTGTTTCCCGGTGGCTGGCAATCTTTCTTTTTATTTCCTCGTTGCATAAAGCCTGACCGAACTATTCGTCGTCGTCGCTGTCAGACTTCTTATCAGCCCTCATGACCATCCATTTGAGAAAAAAATAAGAGACAGCTCCGATGACAGCCATGGCCAGCAGGAACAGCGGATAGGTGATGCGCCAATTTTCCGGGCCGGTCATCATCGACCACTCGGACATGCCGCCGATACCCGCCAGCAGGGAGAGCGGCAGGAAAATTGTCGTGATGAAAGTCAGGCGGCGGACCGAACGGTTGGTCCGGTTGGAGGCGCGGGACATTTCGTTGCTGCGCAGGGACAAATCGATCTCCATCAGGCTCGTCGCCACATCGCGTAGTGTCTCGGTCAGTTCAAAGAACCGATTCAAGTGATCATACACATCCCGATAATGGAAAATGGCTTTGTCAGGTATGAAGGGGCAGTCTTTGCGGCAGATTTTCACGAAAACCTCGCGTTCGTGGTAGAGGCTTTTACGCAGGGTGACCAGTGCCCGCCGAATACGCTGCAGCGATTTTGGATCGAATTTGGCCGGCCTTTCCAGAACAGCATCTTCGGCTTCCGTCAGCTCGTCCTCGAGGGCTTCGATGGCGTCGAACTTGCGATCGACGATGTTATCCAGGATTGTATGCATGACATAGGCAGGACTTAGCCGGTCGGTGTTCATTTCCCGCAGCACCAGCTCTTCAACGCCGGCGAGCAGCGGTTTTCCATCGGGTCCGATGCGATCGACACTGATCAGGAATTGGTTACTCAGGAAAAAATCAATCTCCTGGATACTCAGTTTTTTGTCGACATAAGAGAATGCGTTGAATATAATAAATGAATTGTCCGGGAAATCATCTATTTTAGGCAGCTGGTTATCGTCTAAGGCATCTTCGACCGACAAAGGATGAAGTTCAAGCGGACTGATCAAAGGTCGAAGATCCTCGGCTGTGGGCTCGAGAAAGTGCAGCCAGAAGAACCCGCCTTCTTTTGCCCGCGCCATAACCTCGGCAACACGGTCAAACTGTTCCAGCTTTCCTGATTTTGTGACATGATAGAAACGTGATTCACTCATAACAACAAGCTCCTCTCCAGAATCAATGGTTCGTGGCTGTCAACGACCGGCATATTTCATCCTGTACTCACTGGGTGATAATTTGTACTCATGGCGAAAAACCTTGGCGAAATAAGCCGGATCATCAAAGCCGACCTGCCCGGCTACCGCGGTGATACTGTCGTTGCCAGCTGTCAGCAGCATCTTGGCCCGCTCAAGCCGCTTGAGCAGAATATAGCGGGCGATGCCCATGCCCAGTCCCTGGC
>DMJC01000045.1 GCA_003451915.1 Clostridiales bacterium | reverse complement strand
GCTTCATCTTCGGGTTCCAGCGCCTGGTCTGATGTCCGAAATGAACACCGCACTCAAGCAGCTGTTTCATACTTACTACTCCCATGTGTATCCCTCCTGTTTTTTCCTCCAGGCGCTTCATCCCGCAAAAAAACCCATTTGGGCAACATTTTTACGATCCGCGCCTGTGTGTTATGCACCGCTCCCCAGTATAACATGGGGATATTTATTTTTGCAAGTTAAAATATTTCTTTTCTTGTCAGCTGAAAAGCATTCCTGCAAGGCCCGCGGACTCTATTCTTTGCCCTGTGAAGGTATCCAGGATCTCTTTTCCCCTGACAGCATAAACACGCCACACGACCTTCATCGATCCTTCTGACACTGATACGTTTCTGTTTCTGATGATTTTTTTCCAGCTCTTGAAATCAATAGGCACCGCTCCATACTCAGCGATCTCCTTTGCAAGCATCGGAGATATTTTGATATCCAGGCACTCTATTTCTTCGGCTTCCGGCATATAGTCCATCTCGGGCTTTACTGCCTTCTTATCTACAAGCATCGTCTTCCCGTTGCACCCGTCAACGATGACCACCTGATAGATATACCTGGGACCGTGCATCAGGCTTCTTTCAAGTATCTCAACAGGTGCAATGTAGACAGGGATAAAGATAAGCTTATCACCGGGCTCCGGTCTTTCCTTCATCGGCAGATATCCTGAAGGTTGGGTATCCATATTATTATCCTCCGGCTTATTTAAAGATCGTATTTATGAAAAGAGTGCTTTCTGCAGGGGGTCCAGTGACCCCATGGCACCCAAAAGACTCCGCTTACCGCTGCTTCCTTCCGGACCTGACGGGGTTCACGGGCCGCATCGCACAGGACCAACGATCGGCTGCAGATCAGGCACGGCGTGATCTGATGCTCAGCCATTATATCATAATTCAAAATGAAAATGATAGATGGTTTGCTATATTCCAGTCGCTCAGACAGGTCCTCGCTGCTACGCAGCTGCGGAACTCGCTTGGTGGCCACAGATCACCTGCCATCCAGTTTCCTCTGCATGCTGTTTTTTGTCAGTTCCATAACTTCGATCAGATTGCCATCCGGATCTTTGATCCAGGCCAGTCGGGAACCGCAGCGGCCGGTAACGGCTTTGAATGGCTCGGGTGCCGGGTGATTTTCCAATGCATCGATGTGCAGGTTGTAAACCGTGACACCTTTCTCTTTCAACTGGATGACTGCTTCGTAGATATCATCGACTTGCAGTGAGAAGTGAAAAAAGCTGGCCCGAGGATCGGCCGGTATGATTTCTTCCGGATCAACCGGGAAGATTTCCAGATACTGCTCGTCCTTGATGCGCAGGTAGGTCAGCCAGACTGCATCGTCGGGTTTGGTGCGTTGAATATTTTTGCCATCTTCGGAATTGCTCATAGTTTCATAGAAGTCGCGCATGGTCAGTGTAAATACTTCTTCAAATCCCATCGCATCATAATAAAAAGCCATGGTGGCCTGGTAATCGCGGACGCGCAGGCCGAGATGCATACAGTTATTGCTGATTTGGGGCATATGGGTCACCTCCGTTTTGTCATAATTATATCACAGGTTAGACATTGAGCAATAAGACCCATAGCCCTGAAATTTGTGATAGAATGACAAGTGTCAAATGATACTTGTCACGAGATAGTTTTCAAGGAGACGAAATCTATGGTATCGATCGGGCTCAGAAAAAAACCGGGGAAAGCCAGCTGGCTTGATTGGACCCGCGATATTGCAGCTCTGTTAATCGGCGGCCTGATCGCAGCTTTTGCGGTCAATATCTTTTATGTGCCACTTAAACTGACCATGGGCGGCATATCCGGTGTTGCCTCGATCATTTTCCAGTTAACCGGACAGGGTCGGTTTCTGCCGCTGGGTGTTCTCTTTTTCATTTTGAATGTTCCAGTTCTGCTGATCGGCTGGCGGACCATCAATCTGCGCTTTGTCTGGCGCAGCCTGATCGGGTCCGCTGTCTATTCCGTGATGATTGACTTGACCGAACCGACCTTGAACCGATGGTTCCACGACTACATCAATATTCCTCTGGAGAACGGCAAGGCCGATCCTTTGATTTATTGCGTCTTTGGCGGCATCCTGTATGGCATCGGCTTGGGCCTGATCTTCCGCGGGGGCTTTACAACCGGCGGCACAGATGTGCTGGCCGCAGCCATCATGCGCAAAATCAAGACGTTCAGCATGGGGCAGTTCCTGATGGTCCTTGATACCACAATCGTGCTTGCGTCAGTTGTCGCTTATTTTAATAACGATCAACCCGGCATACTGCTGGCGATGTATTCCTTTATTGCCATGTATCTGACATCCAAGACGATTGACATTTTGCTGGAAGGCTTTGATTATTGCCGGACAGCCTACATTATTTCTGAACAGTGCGAACAGATTGCCGAGCGCGTTTTACACGATCTCAACCGCGGCGTGACATCACTGCGCGGTAAAGGCATGTATACCGGTCAGGATCGCAATGTCTTGCTATGTGTTTTGTCCAAGAAACAGATCCCTGATCTGAAAGACATCGTTTCTGATATTGATCCGAATGCCTTTGTCATTGTGGTTGAAGCGCGTGAGGTCTTGGGCGAGGGATTCGGCAACGCCACTGATTTCTGAAATGCCACCATGTGCAGCCAGTTCAATCTGTCTGTTTTTTGCAAATATGATGACAAAAATTGCTGATATTTGGGGACAAATTGTAAATATTCTGTAAAACAACCCTATATTTTGGGCGCTAAATGAATTATACCACAATCCATAGTACTTTAAATTTGACTTTAGTTTATGAAAGTATTACAATATCGCTCAAGACCAGAGGTCATGAACTGGGAAAATTTGACGCCGGAGGTGTTGTCCAGATGATTGTGAAAGCAGATCTCGATACCTGCAGGAGAGGCATGGAAGCTTATGTCGGCAAACGGGTCCGACTGCGGTCCAGCGGCGGACGGAAGAGAACCATCATCCAGGAGGGAATTCTTGAAAACTGTTACCCGAATGTTTTTACGGTCCGTTGTTCCAAACTTAATGCTTATCAGGAAATGATCTCCTACAGTTATATCGATATCCTGACGCGAGTGGTCGAGATCAACATCGAGCCGGATGCTGAACATTTTGAAAAGATCCACTGATGTCTGCGAAACCTCTTCATCGATAATTAGAAATTCCGGAAAGTCAGTCCGCTCAAACCGGGCAAAAAGGGCCAGACTTTCCGGAATTTTTCATGTCAAGACAATTCACAGGAGACCGTTATGGCGACAATGACTGTTCTGGCCCCCGCAAAGATCAACCTCTCGCTTGATGTCACCGGTAAACGAGCCGATGGTTATCATCTTCTGTCGACAGTCATGCAAAGTATCAGCATGTATGACCGGGTGACAGTCAGTCTGGACCATCAGCAGCAAGGCATAATTCTAGCCTGCGGCCGGGCTCCGATCCCGGCAGACAGCCGCAATACAGCCTGGCGGGCCGCCGCGCTATTTTGCGAGGCCACAGGTTTGTCAGATGGAATTCGCATTGATATCGAAAAAAAGATACCGACAGCTGCCGGGCTGGCCGGTGGCAGCAGTGACGCAGCAGCTGTTGTTTTTGCGCTTAACCGTTTGCTGCCAGGCAGAATCAGCCATGAGCAACTTTTTTCACTGGCTGCGCAAATCGGAGCTGATGTGCCATTTTGTCTGGCCGGCGGTACTGTGCTATGCGAAGGGATCGGTGAAATTCTGACACCATTGGTACCGTGGCCGGAACTGCCGGTCTTGTTAATCAAACCGGCATTTGGCATGAGTACGCCATGGGTTTTCAGCCGCTTCCGAATGGATGCATCCGGGCGCCGCCCGGATCAGCTGGCTGTTTTACAAGCTATTGCCGAACGGGACATAAACTTGCTGGCTGCCAGCACTGCGAATGTACTGGAGTCTGTATCGCTGGCTGCCCGGCCGGAGTTGGCAGAGATCAAAAACATGCTGTTGGCAGCCGGCGCAGCCATGGCATTGATGAGCGGCAGCGGCCCGAGTGTTTTCGGCCTTTTTGCTCATGCTGATGACTGCCTGTTTGCGCGCGATTGGTTGACGGCTCGTCTGCCGGCAGATACAATAGTTATCGCGACACAATCGACTGCAGCCGGGCTGGTTACAGCCTGAAAGGATATAATATGCTGAAACCCGCTATGCCACGTCAATCACGACGCCGATCAAAATCGGGACAGTTTATGGTCTGGATTCTTATTGTGCTCGTCAGCCTGACCGGCCTCATCTATGTCGGGAAATATGTTTTGCCAGGCTCTGGCAACCATCCGACACCGACAACAGTGTCGACATCGGACAACAGCACATCGCAAGTTGAGCCAGGCAGCTCATCAGAGACCACGGTTGCAGCGACAACTCAGACGTCCGTTGATGAGCCGGAAGAAATCCGCGTCACATTGATCGGCCTGGGCGATATTATCATGCACAAATCCGTGATCAACTGGGGCCTGAAGAATCCTGGGCAAGAACCAGCCGTTTACAATTATGATCACCTCTTTGAATATATCCATGCAATCATAGAGGATGCTGATCTGACGATGGCTAATTTTGAAGGGACAACAGCTGGCCCTCCTTACCAGGGCTATCCTAATTTCTGTGCACCGGATGCCATAGCTGATGCCATGAAGACAGCAGGCATTGACGTTGCCTGGACGGCCAACAATCATTCGTTTGACCGCGGACTGGAAGGCTTGGTCCGAACAGCTAAGGTTTTCCGTGAACGAGGTTTTCAGGTGATCGGTACTCGCCCTGATGAAACCAGTCCGGCTGATTCAGTCGTTGATGTGAAGGGTATTCGGATCGGCCTGATGGCTTATACTTTTGAAACGATCGGCACAGAAACAGTCAAAAGCTTGAATGGCATCAATATGCCAGCCGCTGCCGATCCGCTGGTTGACTCTTTCAATCCCAACCGTGAATCTGCTTTCAAGGCTGATATGGCAGCAATCCTGGCCCGGGTATCAGCCCTGCGTGAACAAGGTGCCGAGTTCATCTGCATTGCCTTGCACCAGGGTAATGAATATGAAACGAGAAGTGCCAGCTATCAGCGGGCGATGGCCCAGCAGCTCAACGACGCAGGTGTCGATTTGATTTTCGGTCATCATCCCCATGTCATTCAGGAGATTGATGTCTTGACTTCGGCCAAGACCAGCAAAAAAACACTGGTTTATTACTCACTCGGAAATTTCATCCATAACATGGACTGGTTCACCCATGGCAGCCAGGGCAAGGCTCAGGACGCCATCATTGCCCGGGTGACCCTGCTGAAAGCCGATGGCAAAGTTTCGATTGAGCTGGGAGAATATATACCTTCCTATGTGCAGTTTTATCCGCCCGGTGACGGACTTGAACATTTTGTCGTTCCGGTCTTGCCTGCTCTGGATGATCCGGATGCTTACCGGACCAACAGCAAGGATATCCAGGCATCATTAGACCGTACACGCGAAATATTGCGTGATTCGACAGGTGATGCTGACATTCCGGTCAAGGAGGCGATACGATGACCCTTTACAGATTTCCCGATAATCTTTACACCGATGTCCGGATCGAAAAAGTATATTCAACGAAGATTTTACTGGAAAATTTTGAAATCAAGCAGAACAAGACCAAAGTCGACACAGGTGCCATGATCCGTATTTTCGACGGCCGACGCTGGTATTATAATGCCACAACTGAGGTCAATGATATCCAGGCTGCCATTGACAATCTGGCTACAATGGCCGTGCCAGACCCCGCAATCGGCAAACATCCGGTTGTCCGGCGGATCGAAGTGAATCGGGGCGAACATCTGCGCTATGCAGACAATCCGGTCCACGCAATTGGCAATTCTGAGAAAATGGCGTTGTTGCAGACCTATGCTCCGATTTTGGTGAACGAGCCAGGTGTGCAGAAGTCTCGAATTTATTATCTTGATAACTACACAGC
>DMJC01000087.1 GCA_003451915.1 Clostridiales bacterium | reverse complement strand
GTTACTTGTTACTCGTTACTCGTTTTTCAAGCTCGATCCGTTCCAGCGAAACAAAATCGATCTTGCCGACCTTAGTTCGCGGCAAGTCGTCGCGGAATTCAATTTCACGCGGCACGGCATAGGAAAGCATCGTCTTTTCGCAATGGCTGATGATACGTTGGCGGAGATCATCCAGATCAGTCACCCCGGCATCGGGCACAACAAACAGCTTGACCACCTGCATCTTGTAAGGATGAGGCACGCCGATGGCACAAGCCAGACGAACGCCCGGGACAGTGCTGGCCGTATCCTCGACCTGTGACGGAAAGACCGGGATGCCGGATACCTTGAGAATACGCTTGATGCGCTGCTTGAAATGGAAATAGCCATCACTGTCCATGCTGCCGAAATCGCCGGTGTGCACCCAGAGCAAACCGTCCGGATGTTCACGGATCGTATCAGCTGTCGCCTCGGGATCGTCAAGATAGCCAAGCATCATGGTCGGCGCATTGATGCAGAATTCGCCATCCTGGCCGACTTTTACTTCATTGAAAGTACCCGGTTCAACGACTTTCATCAGCACATCGGCCAGCGGCAGGCCAACTGACCCGTCACGGGAATCCAGCATCGGATTGACTGCGCAGACTGTCACCGTTTCTGTCAGGCCATAGCCTTCGCGCAGACTGCAAGTGCCGTTGTGCGCTTTGATGAATGCATCGAAGCGGTCTTTGAGATCGGCAGTCAGCGAATCACCACCGCAAAACACAGCTTTGAGGCAAGACAAATCAGCCTTATGCAGTTTTTCGTTCTTCAGGATGCCTTCGAATAAAGTCGGCACGGCAGCAATATACGACGGTTTCGATTTAATGATGACATCGGCCAGGACTTCAGGCGAAAACTGCGGAACCAGGATTGAACAAAATCCGTTGACCATCATGGTATGCAGACCCATGCATAGGCCAAAGCCGTGAAATAGCGGCAGGATGGTCACCATTGACAATCCGGCCGGATCGGATTTTTCAATATCTTCGATGCCGACAATCTGCGGGCCCTGAATACCAAGGACATTGAAATTGTATGATGAGAGCATAATTGTCTTCGGGCTGCCGGTCGTGCCGCCGCTGTGCAGGTAAACAGCACAATCATGGGTACCGCGAACCCGCTGGTAATTTCCGTCGGCTTTCGCCATCCCCATGAAATCGCTCCATTTGATGAAGGCATCCTGACGCGGTACCGGCGCAATTTTACGCCCTTTAGTGATATAAAATCCGATTTTCAGTCCGAGATTCAGATAATCCATCATTGAACAGACAATTGTCTTGCGGATGCGAGAATTTTCGAGCATGCTGACCTGCTTGGCCAGCATGGCATCAAGGATGATCAGATAATCGCTGCGCGTCGTGCGGATGTAATGGGACATTTCCTCCGCCGGCGTCAAAGGGTGAACCATGTTGCAGATACCGCCGAGGCGGTTGACCGCATAGAAAAAAACTACCGCATGCGGCACATTAGGCAGGCACAGTGTGGCGACATCTCCAGCTTTGAATCCCAGGCTGGATAAGCAGGCTGCTGCCTGGTCAATCTGTTCCAGCAGGCTCCTGTATGTTATCCGGCTGCCCATAAAATTCAAAGCAGGATAATCGGGCCAACGACCGGCGGTTCTGGCGACCTGTTCATACATAGTCAGCTCGGGATAATTCATGCTGCTTTTAAACCATGGATCATAATGGCCTATCCAAGGCTTATCCATCTGTCAGTCCTCCGTTATTTCGCTTTATTGCCCATAATACGCATTTTTACCGTGCTTGCGCAGATAGTGCTTGTCGAGCAGAACCTGGTCGAGCGACGCAAGCCCGGGGTTGAGCATTCGTGCATGAAAAGCCATCATGGCGCACTCCTCCAGCACAACTGCATTGTGGACAGCATCAGCTGCACTTAAGCCCCAGGTGAACGGCCCGTGACCTGCGACCAGGATTCCTGGCAAAGCAGCAGAATCAAGATGGCGTTGCTCGAATGTTTCAACGATAACCTTGCCGGTATTCAATTCATAGTCTGTCGTGATTTCTTCAGTGGTCAGATGTCGTGTACAGGGTACATCACCGTAAAAATAATCGGCATGAGTCGTGCCGAAAGCCGGCAGGTCAAGGCAAGCCTGAGCCCAGGTTGTCGCCCAGCGCGAATGCGTATGCACAACGCCGCCGATAGTCGGGAAACGGCGGTAAAGCTCAAGATGAGTCGCCGTGTCGCTGCTCGGTTTGTATGTGCCGCTGATAACTTTGCCATCCAAATCGACGACGATAATATGGCGGGCTTCCATCTGATCATAAGGTACTCCGCTCGGTTTAATCGCAACCAGGCCCCGCTCACGGTCGATCGCGCTGACATTGCCCCAAGTGAATACGACCAGATGATGCTTCGGCAGATCGAGATTGGCCTCGAGAGTTTCTTTGATTAAATTATCCATGGTTATGACCTCCTCGGATATCATCTGCAGATAGCATACACCACGGAGCACAATATGCGCAATATAAGTGAAGGATGAAGAATGAAGGA
>DMJC01000281.1 GCA_003451915.1 Clostridiales bacterium | reverse complement strand
CCATTACGGATCTGCCCGAAACGCCGTCATTCAAAATCGTTTGCCTGTTGAGCGCTCACCAATTTCCATTCGGATTGCTTCGCCCGATGACCGGGAAAATGTCACGGGAATTGTAAATGTCAGCGCTGAGATTGAACATGAACTCGGCCTGTGCATTGATCTGATCGAATTTCAGGCTGATGGCACAGTTTTTCAGACTCAGTCTTTTTCACCGGCTATTGCGGTGGAATCAATTCTGGCACCGTTTTTTGTTGCAGTCGGCCGTTGGGACTCTTCTGCAGTTTCACCGGGTGAGCACATCATCAATGTCCGCGTGCGCGATGAGGCCGGCAACTGGGGAATAGCAAGTCGACGGGCCATCGTGGTCGCACCGCCTCAGCCGGATATCACAATTAGCCGTGAGGTTCGGCGTATTGGCAATTATTTTGAAGTAACCTTACATTTGACCAATAACAGTGAAGTCGATATCAGGGATGTCGTCTTAGCTGACACGAGCCGGGGTTTTCAGTATCTGGAAAAATTCCGGATCTGGCATGACCGGGTCGGCGAAGCCGGCGCAGTTGTCCGTGAAGGCCGAGTTTCCCGGACCAGCGGCAGCCATGTTCTGACTCGCATCGAATTCCCGTTTGGCACACTGAATGCAGGCGAAGCCAAATCTGTCAGCTTTCAGGCTGTTCCCATTTTGACTGATCCTTTTGATCCATTGCCGAACCCGGTCATCGGCACGGAGCTGACTCTCAGTTATGCGACGGCAGCACAGGTTTACAAAGAGATTGTTGCACTGCCGCATGGTCTTTCCTTTGCTGAGTTCGCCGAGGCTACGCATGCGTCAGATTATCTGATCATGACCTGCCCGGAAAAACTGGATCTCTACAACACTGCGCAAGAAACTGACAGCTTGCTGGTCAAGATGGCTGAGCTGGCTGTTGCGCGCCAGGGCGTTTTCGGTTATATATCGTCATTGCGCCGGACGATCGAAACGAACTATATCAAAGACCTGCTTGAACGGGGGTGTGTCTGGAATACACAAATGTCACCGGACTGGAATAATCAGGGTTACCTGCTGATAGTCGGCGAGAGTGAGATTGTGCCGTCATATACCTGGATGGGAGTTCCTCTCTCCGACTATCCGTTTGCCAGCACAACGGGAGACGGGTTGCCCGAATTGCGAGTCGGCCGGATTGTCGGCGATACTGCCGCGGAGCTGATCATCCCGATAGAAAATAGTCTGCAGGGCGTCTATTATGCCCGCCAGGTTTTATTAGTCAGCGGCCCTGAAGACACCTGGGAGAAAAATATCATGAATTCCGAAATCGGTTTGCGGACACTGACCGGGCTGGGACTAGCCGGCGAGTTGATTCACACCGAGTTCTGGACGACGCAGCGCGCGATGCTGACCGAAGGGATTCGCATCAAAAAATCACCGCAGGATCAGGCTAAATTAAAAGAACTGGCCATCTTCCTCTTGCAGCGGATCGGATCTCCAGACGGCGCAGCAGCCGGGCAAGACCTTGCCGGCTACTCCGCAAATCAGCTGGCAGCCTGGCTTTATAAAGTTGTTGTCGGTCTCGGCTCTTTAACGCTGGAGAACGTCCTGACCGATGCTGACGCCATAATTACCGCAGAGGGTAACGGACAGGGCTTGAATGGTGTCATGTGGCGCAATCTGCAGGATATGACCGGTGAAAATGGTCAGCCGTATGAATTTTCGTTAACCGAGCTGGCAGCCTGGCTGCTCTGGGAAGAAACTTTTCCGCGCGGCCCTTTGACGTCAGCCGAGCTGGGTGAGGCTGATCTTGGCGGCACCAGGCGCCAGCTTGCCGAGCTGACACTGGAAGATTGGATCTCCTGGTCAGACCGGACTATCACACCATACCTGACTGACCTGGCAATCGGCCGTGCCCAGAGCATTCAGGCAGCCAGCCCTTCCCGGGGCGGGTATTATCCGCCGTGGAATTATCAATATCGCCGGACATATAATGATGTGTTGCAGGAGCGCAGCCAGGCTGTCAAAACTGCAGCAGCACGTGGTGTCGATCTGGTCATTTTCTATGGGCATGGCAATCCTGGCTCATGGGGTGGTGTTTTAGATGAAAATGCATTGTCTGACTGCACAATCAGCGGGATTTCTTTTGGCGGGCGCAATCCTGTTGTCGCTGCGTTTTCCTGTCTGACAGGTCATTATGATGATGTCGACGGTCCAGATCCGGCAATTTACAGCATCTCGGAAGGTTTTCTGCAGCATGGTGCCGCAGTCTACATGGGTGCTACAAAAATCATGGGCTATGGCAAGATGGATGAGCTGACTAAAGAGCAGTTCTGGTTATCCTGGGATCGGTCTGATAGTGTCGGCAATATCTTGCATGATCTGAAAATGCGGGTTAATCTGCTTGATTCATCATGGTATGAATTTCTGATTTACTACAATCTGTATGGTGATCCCAAATATGGAATGAGGTGAAATTGTGCGGCTTTGGCAATGGCAAAAAATCATCTTCACTGTCATGGCAGTCTGCCTCATCCTGACCGGCTTCGTCGTTACAGCTGCTGCAGAAACAACGGCTGTCACTGTCGAAGTGCCTGATTTTATTGTCAGATCTTCTGAAGGATATGATCTGGTCAGCATTCCGGGCGGACAGATCCTTTTGGCAGAAGAAGGCCGGCCGCAGGTGCCTTACTGGATTTGGACCCGGGAATATCCCCCCGGTCAGCATGTCCGTGACGTGCGGCTGATCAGCCGTTCGGATGCTGAAATCATCGTTGGTTATACGTTGCCGCCGGTTTTGCTGACTGATCAGCCGGAAATTCCGGCTGGCCTGATTCCAGGCTGGTATCCGGCTGATTCCATGCAATGGACAGTCAGAAGAAACAATGACGGCAGCAGCTTGCTGGCCGTTTATCTCTACTCGTTATTTTATCATCCGGAATCCAAAACAATTGAATTTTATCAGCAACACCGGCTGGAAATCGATGTTGTCCAGACAGAAGCAAGCTTTCTGTCAGTTGCCAGCGATCAGGAATACTATCTGACTGGCAGCCCGGTTGTAATCGATATACATTTAAAAAATGACGGGGAAAGACAAGATTATTTCCTGTCAGCAAAGGTCCGTGATACCAGGGACGGTGAGATGATTGACGGTCTGCCGATAATGAAGCTGGCTGATCTGGCAGGCGAAGCAAGCTGTTCAATGATATGGCAGCAAGCCGAGGCAAAGGCGGGTGATTATCAGGTTGAAATCAGCCTGGCCGCGGGTGACAGTACAGTCATTGATGTATCATTTTTGACTGTTATTATGCGAAATGCCGACCAGCTGCCGTCATTGTCGCCTGCACCACCGCCGACGACAGCACAATCCGAGACATCGGGACAGGAAGCTGAGAAACCTGCAGCTCCCGCTGACTGGCTGAAAATTGGCATCATAGCATTAATCGTCATCGTCGTCATCACCCTTGGTTTTGTCCTCCATCGGATCGTCAGACGTCGAGGCTAGTTACGCTTATTCACCGCCATGGTATAGTAGTTGATGAATCAGAAAAGCCCTGTCAAGAGGGTCGGAGACTGCTATGCCGCAACATCAGAACCAGCCTTTGCCAGAGAATTTGCCGTCCGGTGAAACCGCCCCGGATGTTGTTCGCCTTTTGTCGGCAAGAATCGGCGAACTTGAGGATTTTTTCAGTTTAGCGCCTGATTTGCTTTGTGTTGTTGACAAGGAAGGTAATTTTATTCGCGTCAACGCCGCGTGGTATGATATTCTCGGCTATCCGTCTGATTCATTAATTGGCCATAGATTTTTTGAATTTCTGCATCCTGACGATCAACAACGGACAAGTAAGGTCATGGCCGACATCATCGGTGAGCAGCCGGTGCTTAATTTTGTCAACTGTTATCGGGCTGCCGACGGTACCTTCCGGTTTATTGAATGGCGTGCCAAGCCGAAGGGCAGCCTGATCTACGGGGCGGCGCGCGATGTCACCCGGCAGCGGCAGATCGAGGATCAGTTATATAATGAAAAGGAACAGTTCCGGACCACCTTGATGTCGATCGGTGACGGAATCATTGCCACCGACCACCTGGGCCGCATCGAGGTGATTAATAGAGTTGCTGAGCAGATGACTGGCTGGACTCTGCAAGATGCAGCCGGCAGGCCTTTTGACGAAATTTTTTGTGTCATCAGCGAATATTCCCGTTCAGCCGCAACCAACGTCGTCAATGAGGCGTTGCGTACTGGCCAGGCCGTCGAGCTCGATCAGCACACGCTCTTGATCGCCAGAGATGGCACCGAGATCCCCATCGAAAACAGCGCTGCACCGATCCGCGATAAAGCCGGCCAGATCACCGGCGTTGTCATCGCCTTTCGCGACTTTACCGACAATCGGGAAAAACAGCGTCAGGTCGAGTATCTCAGTTTTCACGACTACCTGACCGGGCTATACAACCGGCGTTACTATGAAGATTCGCTCAACCGCCTGGATACTCCGCGCAATTGGCCTCTGGCCATTTTGGTCATTGACATCAACGGCCTCAAACTGACCAACGACGCTTACGGGCACGCTACCGGCGACCAGCTGATCCGGACAGTCGCCGACATTCTGCGCCGCTCATGCCGGACTGACGACATCATCGCCCGTACCGGCGGCGACGAGTTTGTCATAATCCTGCCCCAGACCGGCGCTGAACAGGCTAGCCACGTCCGTCAGCGGATCACCCGCGCCGCCGCCCACTCGCGTCTCGAATCAGTGATTATCTCGATGGCCGTCGGTTACGCCATCAAGACCGAAGCCGGCCAGGATATTCATGATGTGCAAAAAGAAGCCGATAATCAAATGTACAAGGACAAATTGAAATTCAGCAAAGCGATGCGCAGCCAGACCATCGAGACCGTGTTGCGCCAGATCAATGACAAGTATGATCACGAGCAGGTTCATACCGAAAAAGTATCCGAATATTGCAGCGAGGTTGCCCGCGCCTTGCAGCTCAGCGAAAAGGAAATCAACGAGCTCAAAACTGTCGGCGTCTTGCATGACATCGGCAAAATAGCTATTCCGCCAGATGTTTTAAACAAGCAGGAACAGCTGTCACATGAGGAATGGGAAATGATAAAATCCCACGCCGCAACCGGTTACAACATCTTGAAAAATGTCGATGAATTCGCAGCCTTCGCCGAAGCCGTGCTCCATCACCACGAGCGCTGGGACGGCAAAGGTTATCCGGCCGGACTGAAAGGGGCAGACATCCCGCTTTACTCGCGGATCGTCGCCATTGTCGATGCTTTTGAGGCGATGACCTCGCAACGCCCCTATCAAAAAACCAAAACCCGCGACGAGGCGGCTGCCGAACTAGTCAGCTGCTCAGGCACGCAATTCGATCCGCATCTGGTTCAGGTATTCATCAATCAGATGACCCGGGCCGATGCATAAG
>DMJC01000293.1 GCA_003451915.1 Clostridiales bacterium | reverse complement strand
CAATGGCAGCCTCTATCTGACTCTGCAAGGCTTTTACAATATCTTCTCGGCTGAAAACACCATTGCGCTCGATTTCCTCGGCCTTTCCAGCCTGTTCGGCATCAACCTGCAAGTACCGATCTATGTCAATGTTTTCGCCGAGTCTCTCCAGATCGCACTGATCAGTACCTTGGTCTGCCTGTTGCTCGGTTATCCGGCTGCCTACATTTTGGCAAAGCGATCACAGCAGCGGCGTGGCGGCAGCAATTTCCTGCTTTTCCTGTTCGTCATGCCAATGTGGATGAATGCCCTCCTGCGCACTTATGCCTGGCTGGCCTTGCTCGAACCGACCGGAATCATCAATTCCTTGCTTGGTTATATCGGTCTGGGGCCTTTCCAGTTTCTCTACAATGACTTTGGAGTCGGCCTCGGCATGGTCTATAATTATCTGCCTTTTATGGTCCTGCCGATTCATTCTGTCCTGGTGAAAATCAGCAGCAGTCTGGTCGAAGCTGCCGAAGATCTCGGGGCTGACCGGGTTCAGACCTTCCGGCGGGTTATCTTCCCGCTTAGCCTGCCTGGCATTATTTCGGGCATCAACATGGTTTTCATGCCAGCCATGACCACCTTTCTCATCCCTGATCTGCTTGGCGGCGGACGATATCTGCTGATCGGCAATGCCATTGAACGCCAATTCATGATCTCCCGCGACATGACAACCGGTTCAGCCCTTTCCATCGTCCTCCTGGTCTTTGTACTCGCCAGCATGCGTGTTCTGACCCGCTATGAAAAAGAAAGCAGTGAAGGGGGGATGCTGCTGTGATCGCCAAAGTCAGTAAAAATATCTACATGATTCTGATATTTCTGTTTCTTTATGCGCCAGTCGCCGTCCTGATAGCTTTTTCGTTCAACAAAGCCCGTTCACGTGCCGTCTGGGGCGGTTTCACGCTCGACTGGTATCGCAAGCTGTTCGAAAATGACGAAATTCTCAGCGCCCTGCAGGTCACCCTGATCGTCGCCCTGGTTTCAGCTGTCGTCGCCACAGCCATTGCCACAATCACCTGTCTGGGCCTGAACGCCATGAACCGCCGTCTGCGCAACATAATCATGACCGTCACCTTCATCCCCAACATCACTCCGGATCTTGTAACAGGTATCTCATTGATGCTGCTGTTTTATTTCATCAGCCTCAAGACAGGTTTTGCCACATTGCTGCTGGCGCATATCGCCTTTAACATACCTTATGCCATTCTGTCGATTTCACCCAAGCTGCGTCAGCTTGACCGCAATCTTTTTGAAGCGGCACTGGATCTCGGCTGCCGGCCCCGCCAGGCCATTCTCAAGGTCATCCTGCCGGAAATCATGCCTGGCATAGTCACCGCGCTGATCCTGACCTTTACGCTGTCCATAGACGACTTCGTCATCAGCTACTTCACAGCCGGTAATCAAGTCTCGACACTCGCCATCACAATCTACTCCATGGCCCGAAAAAGTGTCAATCCACAGATTAACGCCCTTTCCACCCTGATGTTCGTCGTTGTTTTGGCACTGCTGCTGATCGTCAACAGCCGCACCGGCAAAGAACAGAAAAAACCACAAAACGGAGGTACCTGATCATGCACAAAAACCGAATTGCCCTGTTTCTGACCATCATAGCCCTGACCGTTGCCCTGGCTGTACTCGGCACAGCAGGCTGTCAGCCGGCTCCCAAGCAGACTGTCATCAATGTCTACAACTGGGGAGAGTACATCTCCAATGCAGATGACACGATCACCTGGATGGGTCAGGATTATCCTGTCAAAGATGTTATCGCCGAATTTGAAACGGCTTACCCGCAGTATAAGGTTAATTACCAGAACTTTGACGACAACGAAAAAATGTATGCCAAACTTGACTCTGAAGTTTATGATGTCATCGTACCTTCTGACTATATGGTTGTTCGCCTGATCAAGGAGGACCGCCTGCTGAAACTCGACAAAAGTAAACTGACCAATGTCAGCCAGTATCTGGACAACCGACTCTCGGCACTGCAACTTGATGCAGACTCTGCCATCAGTGCCAAAGTTGCCGACTATGCTGTCCCCTATATGTTTTGCACGGTCGGCCTGATATATAATCAGGAAGAACTGGGCAAAATCGACGCAACCGATCCGGCCGAAGTCTGGTCTGTTTTGTTCGATCCAGCCATGAAAAATCGGATCGGCATGTACAGCAGCATGCGCGAAACTATCGGTGTCGCACTCAATTACAAGGGTTACAGCCTGAATACCCTGGACAATGCCCAGCTGAACGAAGTCAAGCAGCTGCTGATTGACCAGAGCAAGAACGTGCAGCCACTCTATGGCATCGATGAACTCAAAGACAAATTCGTCAGCGGCGAATTGCTGGCGGGTGTTGTCTGGTCAGGCGATCACGTCGTCTGCCAGCAGCGTCTGGAAGAGGATGGCCAGGATCCGGAGATCTTGCAGTACATACTGCCAGAAGGGTCGAACATGTCCGTCGACATGATGTGCATTCCCAAAAACGCAGCCAACCCGGAAGGTGCCCTGGCCTTTATCAATTTTATGTACCAGCCTGACATCGCTCTGATGAACGCTGTCTATGTTGGCTACTCTTCACCGCATACTGATGTGCAGAGCAGGCTGCCGGCAGCTATCACTGGAAATTCGAGTTATTATCCCGATGCTGCAACCATTAAGACACTCGAGGTTTATTATTCGAGCGAAGAAATCGATTCGACCTACGATAAACTCTGGCAGGTCATTATGGCAAATTGAAGCGGCAATGCCGCTTCAATTTGCCATGAAAAGCGCCTGCGGCTGGCTTTCCAGCACCGAAGGTGTCCTTCATGCGGCGAAGCCGCCCTTCATGCACCGTAGGTGCTCTTCATGCGCCGCAGGCGCTTTTCATGCGAGCGAAGTGAGCAAAGCTGCTTCCAGTACTTCATTCATATCTTGAACAAAAATCAGCTTGACTTTACTAAGAACGGTTGCCGGAATTTCTTCGGTATCCCGGCGGTTTTCTTCAGGGACCAGCACAGTGTCGATGCCCGCGCGGTGGGCGGCGATAACCTTTTCTTTAAGACCGCCGATGGGCAGAACGCGCCCGCGCAGAGTAATTTCACCGGTCATGGCGACATTGTGGCGGACGGGACGGCCGCTCAGAGCCGAGGCCAGCGCTGTTGCCAGCGTGATGCCAGCCGATGGGCCGTCTTTGGGAGTTGCGCCTTCGGGTACATGAATATGAATATCGTGATTAGCCGAAAAGTTCTCGTCAATGCCCAGGTTGGCTGACCGGGCCCGGATATAAGTCAGGGCTGCGCGCGCTGACTCTTTCATGACATCGCCAAGCTGGCCGGTCAGTTCGAGTTTGCCAGTGCCATTCATCACGTTAACCTCGATCATCAAGGTATCACCACCGGCATAGGTCCAGGCCAGACCTGTGGCAACACCGATCAGATCTTGCTCCTGAGCGCGGTCATAACGGAATTTACGCTTACCAATCAGATCTTCAAGATTGTCAGGCGTGACTTTGACTTTTTTCTGGCTCTTTTCTGTGATCTGGATGGCGGTTTTCCGACAGACATGTGCCAGCTCACGTTCCAGTTGCCGGACCCCGGCTTCGCGGGTATACATGCTGATGATCGCCCGCATGCCTTCCCTGCTTATTGACAGCTGTGTCTTTTTCAGCGCATTTTGCTGCAGCTGATGCGGTAACAAGTGTCGCTGGGCAATCTCGATTTTTTCTTCTTCGGTGTAGCCTGACAAGGTAACGACTTCCATGCGGTCCAGCAAAGCCTGAGGTATTGTTTCGGTGGTGTTGGCCGTGGTTATGAACAGTACTTTTGACAGATCATAGGGTATTTCCAGATAATGATCGCGGAAGCTATTGTTCTGTTCTGGATCGAGAACTTCGAGCAGGGCTGATGAAGGGTCGCCGCGGAAATCACTGCCCAATTTATCGATCTCGTCGAGCAGCAATAACGGATTATCACGGCCTGCCTGGCGAATGGCATTGATGATCCGGCCGGGCATAGCACCGACATAGGTGCGGCGATGACCGCGGATTTCAGCTTCATCACGCACACCGCCAAGGGACATGCGGATGTATTTGCGGCCAAGCGCTTCAGCCACTGAGCGGGCGATGGATGTCTTTCCGACACCCGGAGGACCGACCAGGCAGAGAATCGGCCCTTTTGAAGTTGACTGCCCGGCATCCTGTCGCAATTTACGTACAGCCAGATATTCAAGGATGCGTTCTTTGACCCTTTCAAGTCCGTAGTGGTCACGGTCGAGAATCTTGCGGGCTTTAGCGATGTCCAGGCGCTCAGCATCTGACTTGCCCCAGGGCATTTCAAAAAGCAAATCCAGATAATTGCGAAGAACACCTCCTTCCGGGTAACCTGCCGGCAACCGTGACAGACGCGAAATATCTTTGGCTACCCTGGCTTTGGCATCATCCGGGATCGGCAGCGAATCAAGTTGCCGAAGGTAAATATCCTGTTCCTGCTGCGAACCTTCAGCTTCACCCAATTCAGACTGGATCGCCTTGATTTGCTCGCGCAAGTAATATTCTTTTTGATTTTTTTCGATGGTCGCCCGCACTTTTTCGCTTATTTCACGTTCAAGCTCAGCAATATATTGTTCACGATCGATCAGCATGATCAACTGACGAATACGCTGTGGAGTATCTAGTGTTTCCAACAAATTTTGTTTCTCAGGCAGGCTGATATTCAGCTGGCCAGTGATCGCATCAGCAGCCATAGAAGCATCGGTGATATTGCTCAAGGCAATCATGGCCTCGGGTGAAACACGGCTGCTGCTGGCGGCGTATTTCTCGAATGATTTGAGCAATTGGCGACGATGCGCTTCGTAGAGCGGTTTCAATCCTTCGGAGACTTCATCGGACAATCTGCCAATTTCGACTTGATAATAGGGCTCTTCGCGGATCACATCGATCAGGCGGGCCCGGCTGGTGCCCTCGACCAGCAATTTCATGGTTTCGCTGCCGCCTGGCAATTCGAGTACTTGTCGGATTCGGGCGACACAGCCGATTTGGTAAACTTCGTCATGAGCCGGCCAGTCTTGGGCAGCATCATGCTGGGCAGTCAGAAAAACCATCTGATTGCCTGCCATTGCCGCCTTGACAGCTTCACGGGACTTTTCACGGGCAACATCAAAAGTCAGACTGACACCGGGAAATACAGTAAGGCCGCGCAGGGGGATCATCGGTAGAATCAGGATGATCCGTTCAGCCATCGAGTGGCCATCAATGCCATTTGCAGTATTCTGCTGGTCATTATTGCGGCTTGATCTGGTTTTGCGTGGTTTCTTTTCGGTTTCCTGTTGCATGGTCAACCTCAGTTTAATTTATTATAAATAAATCTGGAGTTATCAAGAAAGGGCGCCCTAAATCGTTTTGCAACGTTTCAGGACAGCCCCCTTCAAGTACTGAGAAAAATGGTGATTTATTCGATGATGGTGGAAATGGTGCCAGAACCGACAGTTTTGCCGCCTTCGCGGATAGCGAAGCG
>DMJC01000286.1 GCA_003451915.1 Clostridiales bacterium | reverse complement strand
GCGTGATTTCATGTCACTGTTCATGATTTTCATCCCGTTCATTATGGCTGCAGCTGTAAACATTTTTGCACCGGGGATTGAGGACACAACAGTCAACATTGCATTAATCAAAGGCGAAAACCCGGCAATGGCTGAATATCTGGACGACTATGCCAACATCAGTTTTTATAAAGATTTGCAGGCTGTCGAAAACCGGGTCCTGCAAAGGGATCATGTCGTCGCGATCGTCGGAACAGGTGAATCTTCTTATATTTTGACGCAAGGTAACGAATCAGCCGAGGTGACCGAGTTTACCCGACTGCTCAAATCTTTTTACGAGTACGGCCGTCAGCCGTCAAACTCAACCGCTGTGATCAAAGAATTCGGGGTCAAGACACCACCGATTAAAATGCTTTGGGCCAATATTGGAATTTTGATGATGACGGTTCTGGCGGGCATGCTGATTTCACTGAATATCGTTGATGAAAAAATGGATAACACGATCAGTGCGATCAATGTCGCCCCGATCAGCCGGACGGCCTGGATTTTCGGCAAAAGCATGATCGGCATGTTATTGTCGTTGATCGGATGTATCATCATGGTGCTGATCATGGGGGTAGCAGCCAATGTTAATTTCATTCAACTGGTGATTTTCATTTTTATAGCCTCGCTGATCAGTATCATGATCGGCTTTTTGCAGGGATTAAACAGTGACGATGTCATGACTGCTGTCGGCTCGACTAAAATTATCTTTCTGCCGTTGGCAGCATCGGTGGCTGGCTACGAGTTTCTGGCAGAAAAATGGCAGTGGACTTTGTACTGGTCGCCCTATTACTGGATTTACAAAGGCAATATTGCCATCTTGAACGGTGACATGACCTGGCTGAACCTCTTGCTGACTGGCGGCATTGTACTGCTCATCTCGGCCGCAGTGTATGCCTACACAGCACCGCGGATTCGCAAAGGTCTGGAACATTAAATAATATCTGAGGAGGATCATGCTATGAACGGTTGGGCATTGGGCGGACTCTTGTGCATCATTTACACCTTGGTCGTCGGTTGGCTGGCTTTACAGAAAAATACCGGCCTCATCAAAATTGTCAAAATGAAAATGGGGAAAAAGGCGACCGATCAGGCGGCTGTCACAATTTCACTGGTCATGGCGGGAATTTTTGGTGTTGCCGGCATCGTGCTGCTGATCATTGGCTTTACACGCTGAGACTTGCCTTTCAAAGGATCGCTGCCGTTTGATGAATATCTAGAGAATGAAGCCATTCAGGAGCGACTCGAGTAGCTGTATTTATACCTCATCGTCAGGAATTGTAATCTGGATTTACTTAGATTGCTGTGGTAAAATGAAAACATCTTTCTAATAACTGGTTATATAATTTTGATGAATGAGGAGACCTGACCATGTCAAAGAAAATCGTCGCTTTTACCTGCGGCCGTCGTGGCGGCAACACCGAGATTTATGTCAAAATGGCGCTGGTGGCTGCCAGCAAAATGGGTATTGAGTGCGAGCTGATCCGTCTCAACGAATGTAACTTGATACCCTGCAAGGATTGCCTGCGCGGACCTTGTTATGTCAAAGGCCCGGGTGCTTGTATTCTCAAGGACGATGGCGAATGGCTGGCGCAGAAATTTCTCGAGAGTGACGGTTATATTCTGGGTGCACCGGTCTGGTCACTGTCGCCGGCCGGCATCGTGACTGTTTTCCGTGACCGTATTTTCGGGCCGAAAATGGATTTGGCCGGCTGGGAAATGAACGGCGGTGCCCCGGAATGGGCGAACGGCCGCAAATTGCAGCGTCCCGGCGCCTTGATTTCGGTCGGCGGCGCTTTGACCGAACACTGGACCAGCCTGGGCCTGGCCACACTTTACACCACAACATTTTCAGCCCAGACCAATGTCATCGACCATATGAATGTTCATCAGGTTGCCGACCTTGGTGAAGCCCTGACCCGTCAGGATTACATTTACCGGGCCAAGTATCTGGGCCAGAACCTCGGCCATGCTGTCCTGAATCCTCAGATCGACTGGGTTCACAAGTTCCTGGGCGAGACACACGGCGAAGCATGCCCCGGCTGCCATACCAGCCTGGTTGTTGCCAAACCGGGACGCAATTATGTTGAATGTGCGATTTGCGGCCGCAAAGGCTATGTTTCAATGGCCGACGGCACACTTAGCTACACTTGGCCGGATGATCCGCAGGACCGTCTCACCATGCAGGGCAAATACGACCATATGCGCGAGATCGCCCGCCACTCTGAGATGTACAGGCCACAAGAAGAAGGTGTTCAGGAAGAATTGAAAAAATGGCGTCAGCTCGAAGACTTCACTGTCGCATCACCGTCAAAAAAGAGGGACATTAAATGAATCTTCAAGGTAAAGCTGTGTTGCTGACCGGAGCTGATGCCGGTATCGGGCGGGCAGCCGCCCATCGTTTTGCCCGGGAGGGAGCCAGGGTTTGCGTGACCGGCCGCCGCGAAGCAGCCGGCAGGAAGATCGTCGAAGAACTCGTCCAAATCAGCGGCGAAAAGGACTCCGTACTATTTGTTCAAGGTGATATTTCGATCAAAGCCGATTCTATCCGCATGATCGACGAAACCGTTAAAAAATTTGGAAAACTGGATATTTTAGTCAACTGTGCCGCTGCGCAGTTGGGTGGAACTGTTCTGGATGCCGAACCGGAAGATTATCAGAAGATTTTTAACACCAACGTCATGGGCTATGGCTTGTGTGCCAAAGCGGCCATACCCTATTTAAACCAGTCCACTGGCAGCGCGATCGTCAACATCGCCTCGCTGAACGGCAATATCGGCACACCCGGCCGGATGCTGTACGATGCCTCAAAAGCTGCGGTGATCGAAATGACACAATGCATGGCCATCGATTTTCCATCAATCCGGGTCAATTGCGTTTCACCCGGATTCACGCGTTCGGATGCCATGATGCAGGGCTTGTCGATGACTGGACTTGATCCGGAAGAATGTGCCGCGCTGATCAGCAAAGGGACAATCATGAAGCGAATGGCTGCTCCGGAGGAGATCGCCAATGTCATCGTCTTTCTGGCCTCTGATGAGGCGTCCTTCATGACCGGAGCCAACATCATTGTCGATGGCGGCGCTCTCAGTTACGGCAATTATGGCGCAGCCCTGGAAAATGACCCGCGCCTGACCCATAAATAGAGGACGATGGCGCAGACGGCAACCGGCAAGAGAGAGGCCAGAAACATCTCTTTATAACCCCACAGCTGGATAATTGCCCCGGCAATAACCGGGCCGGTCAGGTCGCCCAGATCAAGCCCGATGAAAAAGGTTGAACTGCCGGCTCCGCGTCGGTTAACCGGGACGACTTTCATGCAGAGAGCCTGTAAGTTCGAAAAAGCTGTTCCCAGTCCCAGCGCATTTACTACAGCGATCAGAATCAGCTGCCAGGTTTGCGTGCAGAAAGCCAGCAGGGCCAGATTAGCTGCGAAGAAGACCAGCGAGGGAATCAGTGCGATGT
>DMJC01000123.1 GCA_003451915.1 Clostridiales bacterium | reverse complement strand
CAGATGCGTGGTGTCGATCAGAATTGCATCGGCAGCCTGGCACAGCGGTGCCAGACTGCGGCTGGAATCCTGACGGTCACGATATTCAATATCTTGCAGAACCTGTGCAAAAGTTGTTGTCTGATCACCGCGGGCTTGCAGGTCAAGCAGACGGCGACGGGCACGTTCGGCAGGATCTGCTGTCAGAAAGAACTTATATGGGGCATCCGGCAGGACATATGAACCGATGTCACGGCCATCGAGGATCAAGGGCTGTCGGGCGGCGATCTCGCGTTGCATGCGGACCAGCGCCAGACGGACAGCCGGCAGGGCACTGACATCCGATGCGGCGATCGATGCTTCCGGTGTCCGGATAGCATCAGAGACATCTTCACCATCGAGCAAAACATGCTGGCTGGTGTCCTGAAAGACAATCTCCAGAACAGTATGTTCGAGCATGGCTGCAACAGCCATCTCATCGCGGACCGAAACATCGCTGCGGATGGCTTTGAGGCCGACAGCGCGGTACATGGCACCCGTATCCAGGTATAAAATATTCAGTCGGCGGGCCAGCAAACGGGCAATTGTGCTTTTACCGGCACCGGCCGGCCCGTCAAGGGCTATCGTCATCCTATGATCCATGTCTTCTTGAGCCTGCTTTCAGATAACCCGGTGACCCAGGCCAATGGTGACTTCATTCAAGTGGAGCAGCCCGATGCCAAAAAAGACACAGACGCTGATGTGATCGTCCATGCGGGCGATACCGATTTTGCCGCCGATATTTAGGCCGATCGCTTTGGCTATGATCTGGGTGATTGCTTCGTGGGCAGCTCCGGCGATCGCGCCCTCCTCCGCATGGGTCGAACTGATGACACCTTCACGTTTGGCTGCGACAATGGTGCGCTCGATCATCCGGGCGACAGAGCTCGTAAACTCGCCGCCGAAATCAACGGCCGCAGCACGGATGCCCTGGGCAGCAAAATGGCTGATCATCAGGCGTTCCTCATCACGGTCGCCCGTGAGAGCGATTTTGATGGCCGAGGCAGCAGTCAATTTACTGCCGGCTGGCAAGACTTCAGTCATGGGGCAGATCTCCCTTGTCATAGACATCATATTCATCCCAGACACGTTCAAGTTTTTCCAGCTGCTTGGTGACAATATCCATGCGTTTGTAGCCAATCGCCGCGATCAGGGCATTGATGACACTCAGCGGGGCAACAAGCGAGTCAACAAAAGACATCATGTCGCTTGGGGCCAGCAGGCAGACGTCAGCGTTGACAGCGATCGGTGTTCCGGGTTTGTCGGTGATGGCGATGACTGTGGCACCGGTTGATCGTGAATAAGCCATGGCTTTGATCGTTCGCTTTGAGTAGCGTGGAAAGCTGATGCCGATCACGACATCGCCGGTCTTGACATTGAGAATCTGCTCAAACTGTTCACTGACACTGGTTGTATGGACCAGGCGGATATTATCGAAGATCAGATTGAAATAAAAGCCGAGAAAGGATGCCAGGGGTGCTGAGCTGCGGACACCGAGAATATAAATCTTGTCAGCGCCAAGAATCAGGTCGACGGCCTGGCTGAAGGATTTGCGGTCAATCTTTTCATAGGTGCGCTTGAGTTTTTCCTGATCAGAAAGCAGGACTGCACCTAGAATATCATCCTTGTCGGTCAGTTTTAGCGAGGCTTTCATGCGCTGAACCGAGGTCAGCCGGACCTTCAGCTCTTCCTGCAAAACCTTCTGGAAATGCGGGTAGCCCTCGAAGCCCAGCTCCATGGCAAAACGGACAACGGTCGATTCACTGACACCAGCATCTTCACCAATGCGGGCCGCAGTCATATAAGCTGCATTTTCATAATTTTTCAGGATAAACAAAGCGATGGCCTTCTGCCCTTTGCTCATCTCGGGTATGGACTTTTCAATTTTACTGATCAGACTCGTTTGAGATGAATCCATTTCGGTTATTCACTCCTGTTCTTTTACTTGATCTTTTAAGCCGATCTTGCAGTTATTATACCAGATAATCAGCTGTCATCGCTGTTTTCACCAAAAAGTGCAACAGAAAGGTCCAAGACCTGATTGTCCGGCAGGGAAGCCGGCTCAGGATCATTGCCTTGGGCCGTCACAGCGGGTTGCGCTTCAGGTAAAAGTGTGGATACGATTTGCTCAATCGTTATCTGATTATCGCGGGGATGTCCTGCTGCTGTTTCCAGAGATTGTTCAAAATCACGCAGCGTACCATACATCAGCATTTCCATCGGCGGCAGGTCTTTAACCGAACGCAAGCCGAAATCCAGCAAAAATTGCTCGGTTGTGGCAAACAGCGTCGGCCGGCCTGGTGCTTCCAGCGTGCCTGCCTCGCGGATGAGGTTGCGTTCGATCAGCCGGCTGATGATACTGTCGCTGTTGACGCCGCGAACAGCTTCAACCTGAGCCCGGGTCACGGGCTGGTTATAGGCGATGATAGCCAGCGTCTCATAGGCAGCCTGTGAGAGCGGCGGCCGGTGGCGTGGCTGGAAAAGGCGCTGTAAAACATCGCTGAGGCCGGGTTTGGTGCTGAACATCCAGCTGCCTTCAACCTCACGCAATAAAATGCCCCGCTGGCGGTCACGCATATAGCGGTCAGCCATCGTTCGCAGGATCTGTTCCAGAAGTGTCCGTTCAAGTCCGGTGATCTGTCTGAGTTTGTCGAAAGGCAGCGGATCGCCGGCTGCAAACAGCAGCGCTTCAAGCGCAGCAGGTGCTTCATCAGGCGAAAGGTGGAATTCCTGATCTGATGATTCGAGAAAGTCACCCAGATTTTCCTGCTGCAAACTGGTGCTTTCATCAATCATAGTCCTTCTCCTCTATAGTAGCTTCAGCTAAAAATTTATTGAGCGCATCATCATCGTCGATTGGCTGGTGTAGATCGCTCTCGAGTAAAATGACATCGAAAGGCCGCTCCTGGCGAGCCCGGATCTTGTTCAGGCGCAACAGCTCCAGCAATGCCAGAAATCCCGTGACTAGCTCAGCTTTGCTGGTCTGGCCGGCAGGGAAAAGTTCATTGAAAAATATTCTGCTGCGGTTAGCGGCTGATCGCCAGATCAGACGCATTTTTTCTTTGAGCGAAACCTTTTCGCGTTTCAGGATATGTGTGATTTTACTGCTGAGATCGTTGAAACGAAGCTGATTTTGCCGGGCAATCTGCTGACAGGCCTGCCAGAAACTGTCCCAGCTGAGGCTGTCTGCTTGTTCTTCGATCGGAATTCCCAGCCTGACCGGTGATTCAGGCAGACGGAACAGACAGGCTGTATAGGTATCATGCCGTTCGCGCAGATCGCTTGCCAGCGTTTTACAGCGCCGGTACTCCAGCAAACGCAGCACCAGTTCTTCACGGGGGTCTTCTTCCCCGTCCCGGCCAAGCGTTTCTTTTTGGGGCAGCAGCATGCGTGACTTGATGTGCAGCAAAGTAGCCGCCATGACCAGAAACTCGCTGGCCAGCTCCATATCCAGGCTTTGCAGCGAATCAAGATACGCCAGATACTGGTCCGTGATCTGAATGATCGGTATGTCGTAAATGTCAATCCGGTTTTTCTCAATTAAATGGCAAAGCAGATCCAGCGGACCTTCAAATTGACTGATTTTCAATTCCAGCGCATTGAATGTCCCGGTCAGCATGGCAGTCAGGGCGCAACTTTCATGGCCCGGCGGGCTTCGGCCAATGTCGCGGCGGCCTGAACGCGGGCCCGGTCAGAACCCGATTCGATCACCTCGCGCAGATAAGCTGGCTTATGAATGAGCGTCTGCCGCTTCTCATGAATAGGCTGGTGAAAAGCCAGCAATTTTTCCGCCAGCTTCTTTTTACAGGCTACACAACCAATTTCGCCGTTTTGGCAGGCACTTTCAATCTCCGGAACTTCTTCCGGGCTGAAGACCTTGTGAAAAGCAAAAACTGAGCAGACTTCCGGGTGCCCGGGATCAGTTTTGCGGATGCGGGCCGGGTCGGTCACCATGTTCATGACTTTCTGGCGAACCGTCTCCGGCGTGTCGGAAAACGAAATTGTATTGCCGTAGCTCTTGGAC